>JBDHDY010000043.1:0-11914 GCA_039591275.1 Gemmatimonadota bacterium
CGTCGTCGCTTTGGTCGTGCCGCAGGGGCCTTCTTTTCGCTCGCGGGGCGAGCCGTGCGGCGCCGGCGCGTCTTGGTGGCGCTCTGGCTGTTTTTGCGCTTTTCGCGCTCCCACCGAGCACGTACTAAGGACACCTGATCGGAATCCAACGCCGACAGGTGACTCCGTACGTGAATGTCCATCTCGGCCAGCAGCTGCTGGAGCTGCTCAGTCGGAACCCCGAATTCCGCCGCGAGATCGTGGATGCGCATCTTCGCCAAAACTGCCTCCTAAGATCCTTCCCCGGCGACCCTGGCTTCGATCCCGGCCGCCAATCGGTCGTCCCGCACCCCTAGGGCCTGAACTGCGCTTCGCCCGAGCGAGTGGCCCAGCGCGGCAGCGGACGGTCCTTGCACGAGCGAAATACCCTGCGCCCGCGCAAGTCTCGAAACCTTGTCATCCGTCCGCTGGCTGGAGTCGCCAGCGACAATTACCAGTTTGAGTTCGCCGCGTCTAAGCGCGGCACGCACTCCGTTTGTGCCTACAACCACCGAGCCAGCCCGCATGCCGAGGCCCAGGAGACCCAGGAATCCGTCCCTCACAGGGCAGTGGTCGTCTCCGGCTCCGCTCCCGGCTCGCTCTCTGCTGCAGCTGGCTCACTCTCTGTTGCAGCCGGCTCACTCTCTGCTGCAGCCGGCTCACTCTCTGTTGCAGCCGGCTCGCTCTCTGCTGCAGCTGGCTCACTCTCTGCTGCAGCTGGCTCACTCTCTGCTGCAGTCGGCTCGCTTTCCCCTTCCGCGGCAGTTGGCTCGCTTTCCCCTTCGGAGGGAGCCTCACCACTGGGCCTTCCCTCGGGGTTGTCCTCAGTCAGTTCGAAGAGAAAGCTCATGAGCACATCAGCGTGGTCCGGTGTCATTCCATCGATCTTCAGAATGTCATCCCGTTCGAGGTCGAGAATGTCTCTCAGCGAGCTAAATCCCGTCTGCTCCAGTGTCGCCAGCACCTCCGCTGGGAGTCCCTTCAGATCGGTCAACTCCACATCCGCCATGAGCTCATCGCCCGGCGGGAGAGGCGCAAAGAGCGGTCCCTCGCCCCCACGCTCCAACCACTCGCGGCTCGAGTACAGGTCGATCTTCCAGCTGGTCAGCTCCGATGCGAGTCGCACGTTCTGACCGTTCTTTCCGATGGCCAGAGAGAGCTGGTCTTCATCCACAATCGCCTGGACCGTGTGGGATTCCGGATCGGAAAAGACTCGTGCCACTCGGGCAGGTGCCAGAGCAAGCCTGGCGAAACGCTCAGGATCCGGAGACCACGGCACGATATCGATACGCTCCCCCCCGAGTTCGTTGACGACGGCCTGCACGCGGCTTCCCTTGAGGCCAACGCAAGCGCCCACCGGATCCACGCTGTCGTCGCGGCTCGAAACGGCAATTTTGGTGCGACTTCCCACCTCCCGGGCGGCGGCCCGAATGTCCACGAGGTCCTGCTGGATCTCCGGTACTTCGAGCTTGAACAGGGCCCGGACGAACATTGGGTCCCCCCGCGAGAGAATGAGGCGCGGCCCCTTCGGCGTCTCTTCCAGCCGCTTCAACACGGCCCGGATGCTGTCACCTTGGTGGAAATGCTCGCGCCGATTCTGCTCACGGTACGGAATGATCGCCTCAGCCTCCCGAAACCTGTTGATCATGATGACAAGCTTGCCACGCTCGATCTGCTGGATCTCGCCAGAGAGAAGCTCACCGATCTTGTCGGAGAACTCTTCACGGATCTTCGACCGCTCGCCCTCGCGGACCCGCTGGATGATCCGTTGTTTTGCCGCCTGGACTGCAGAACGTCCCAGCGTGTCAAACGGGACTTCCTCTTCGAGCACGTCGCCAACCTGGAAAGCCTCATCCTCCCACCGGGCCTCCTCGACAGCTATCTGGCAGGCTGAGTCCTCCACCTCTTCCACTACGGTCTTGAGAACAACGACGCTCAGTGTCCCTTTCAGCTCGTCGATCTCGATCTCGGCCTTCACGGTGGGGCCATGACGCTTGGCCAGGGCAGCATGAATGCCGTCGCGCAGGAGATCGAGGAGTTCCCCCCGCTCGAGCTGCTTCGCATTCGCGAGTTCACGGAGCGCAGCTAGGACTTCAGCTGGTGTCGGCATGCCTTTCCCTTGCTCTGGTATTCATGTCCAATCGACAGCGAGAGTTGCTTCCCGCGCGTCCTCCAACGGCACTGTTACTTCTTCTCCTACCGCCGCTCCTTCTGGTCGGAGCGAGACCGACATCTCATCCACACCTACGATGGTCGCGCGGATTCTCCCGCGACCGGCCAGCTTCACATGGACATCGTGTCCGCTGTAACGCTTCCAGTGCTCCTTCCACCGCACCGGTCGCTCGATACCCGGCGATGAGACCTCGAGCACGTACTTGGCACCGAGTTCTCGCGTCTCGTCTAACCACGCCTCGAGTGCCCTGCTCACCACCGCACAGTCGTTCACGGTGACGCCGTGACCTGGACTCGAGTCCGGCAGATCGATTCGCACCTGCAACAATGGTCGCTGCCGGGATCCACGAGGCCGAACGTCGACCGCCTCGAAGCCGAGATCCCACACGCGACGCCGAATTTCGGCTATGAGGTCATCCGTCTTTTCGAGCATACTGCGGCAAAAAAAATGGCGGGCCCAACGCGCCCGCTCCACATCAAAGAATCTAGGTACCACTCACGGGGGGGTCAAGGCAGGGGTCGGCCGAGGTAAGCGGCCATCCGACCGGCATTTCCACGCTCCCCACGATGCGAGAAGAAGCGGTCGACATCGTGGGACGTGCACCAGGAACTAACAGTCAACTCTCGCACTCCTACGGCCCGAGCGCGCTCAGCCAGTACCGACCGGAGGTCGACGTGCTCCGGGCCCACCGCTTCACCGCGACCAAGCCTGTTGAGGACCTCCGGGCCGACCTCGTAGCAATCCCCACAAATCCCCACCCCGAGGTGCATCACCACCTCAGCCGGGGTACTCCCTGCCAGTTCAATCAGGTGGGCCACCCCCCTCTCTACGATACCCGCTGCCGCCCCCCGCCAGCCCGCATGGAGAAGCGCCAATGTCCCCGTCCGGGGTACACCGAGGTAAACGGGGATGCAATCGGCCACCGTGACGGCAAGCAGGATGCCGGGCAGCAGCGCGAGGTGGCCGTCCACATCGTCGAGCATGAGCAGGCCCCGAAACGTCGCCTCGTGATGCCACAACTCGGTCCCGTGCACCTGGCGACCCACCGCGATCCCGCGAAAAGCACCTGTGTGTGCGTCTCGAACCCTCCGCCAACGGTCGGTCACGATGCCTACGTCTTCGTCCCCGCTCAGGCCCAGATCAAACCCACGGGATGTGGCATTATGCCTCGACGACCGAGCCGTGATGCCTGCCACCCAGCCGTAGCGGTCCCGCCACGAGGCCAGCTCGTATCGCGGCACGCCGTCCGGCTCGGTAACCAAAACCTCCGGCTGTATATCCAGTGCGGGAGCTGCTGAACTCACGTCCCGAAGCCCTCCCCTCGGCTGATATCGCCACCGAGAGCCCTCAGCCGATCGTCGATTCGCTCATAGCCTCTGTCGATCTGGGCGATATTATGGATCACACTCTCACCCTCTGCTGCCAGCGCCGCTAGCAGCATGGCCATCCCGGCTCGGATATCCGGACTCCGCACAACATTGCCCCGGAGTGGCGACGGTCCGGCGATCACCGCGCGGTGGGGGTCGCAGAGTACGATTCGTGCCCCCATCCCGATCAACATGTCTACGAAGAATAGGCGTGACTCGAACATCTTCTCGAAGACCAAGACCTGTCCCTCGCACTGACTGGCCACCACAATGGCGATGGACATGAGATCTGCAGGGAACGCCGGCCAGGGACCGTCTTCTATCTTGGGGATGTGGCCGCCGAGATCCGACTGAATGCGCCGCTCCTGAGAACTCGCCACTCGGATCCGATCATCCTCGAACGTGGGCTGGATGCCGAGTCGTTCGAACGGGACGAGGACATTGCGGAGGTCGTCGGGGCGGACACCGACGATCTCGATCTCCCCGTCCGTCACGGCCGCAAGGCCGATGAAGCTGCCTACCTCGATGTGATCGGGACCCACTTCCAGCTCGGCTCCCGTTAGGGAGGGCACGCCGTGAACGGTGAGGGAGTTGGTGCCGATACCCTCTATGGCAGCACCCATGCGTACCAGGGCCGCGGCAAGATCCTGCACGTGCGGTTCGCTCGCGGCGTTACGCAGGAAGGTTGTGCCCGTGGCACGAACAGCCGCCATGAGCGCATTCTCCGTGGCCGTAACGCTGGGCTCGTCCAGGAAGATGTCGGCGCCATGGAGATGGGCACCCTCCAGGGTGTAGTCCGCTCCGATAGACACTTCTGCTCCGAGTTGCTCAAAAGCCAGGAAGTGAGTGTCCACCCTCCGCCGGCCAATCACGTCACCTCCGGGAGGCGGGAGGGTCACCCGCCCAAACCTGGCAAGGAGGGGACCGGCCAGCAGGATCGACGCTCGGATGCGCGCGCACAGATTTGGATCCAGAGGCCGATCTGTTACTCCGCGGGGGTCGAGGGTCAGCCGGTGCTCGCCGGTCCATTCCGCGACCACTCCCAGATCTTGCATGAGCTCCAGAAGCGAATAAACGTCGTGGATCCTGGGGACGTTGTTCACCTGGCTGGGTTCATCCGCAAGCAGCGTGGCCGCGATGATGGGAAGCGCCGCGTTCTTGTTACCGGCTGGCCGGATGCTGCCTCGAAGCGGGGACCCGCCCTTGACTCGGAAGCTGTCTGACATCGTGGGGCGAACCATACCGGACGTTGGCGTCCGTCGTCAAGAGAATCTGCTTGACACTCAAGCATCTCCCAGGGATTTTCGAGGGATATCACCCCGGCTCACTCGTTGCACCTACTCCATCAACGTCCGACAAGCGAATTTGCGGCATGGAATTACTGGTGTGCGTCATCAACCAGGAGGAAAAGCTCGAAGAAATTCTGTCGGGATTTCTGGGTCTTGGTGTCACTGGGGCGACGGTGATCAAGAGCGAGGGGATGGGTCGCGTCCTCGCCAACGGGGTGCCTGTCTTCGCGGGCCTGCAGACCCTCATGTCGCGTTCTCGTCCTCAAAATGTGACCATCTTTTCCGTCATCGACTCGAAGCAAACACTTGAAGCCGCGATCGAGATGGTGCAGTCGATTTGTGGCGACTTTGGTGAGCCGTCAACGGGAATCGTGTTTACGGTGCCTGTGGAGCGTGTGATCGGATTGGCGCCGGAGCTTCAATCAGAGAACGAGTGAGCGTGATTCTGGTCTACCGCTCCGGCACTCCATCGGTGCCCGGAGCGAGACTTCCCCACATGCATACCCTATCGTGCCGCAACCGCGTTAATTTGTGCGGGGAACATTGGGCGCCACCCTCACTTCGGCGGGACCGGCGCTCGCCTCTTCGGTTACGGGTTGAAATGGAGTGACGGAATGGAATGGCCTGCCGTCGTAACCGCCGTCTCTACGGCCGTTATTGCCGTCGTCATGCTAGGCGCATTGGTGGTCATATTGGCCTTGGTGGGCCACATGAAGCGGGTCACCAAGGCCGCGGCGAAGTTTGTGGACACGCTGGAGCGAAGCGCCCAACCCGCAATCGAGTCTGTGAGATCCACGATCGAGCAAGCCAACAGGGTCGTCCAGAGTGTGGGTAAGGAGGTGGAGGGTTTCGTCGATACCTCACACGATCTGCGGGACCGCGTCCACCGCGCGGCTGACGCCGCTGAAGAGAGGCTGGTCGATCTCGAAGCGCTCCTGGACGTTATTCAGGACGAGCTCGAAGAGACGGTGCTTGAC
This sequence comes from Gemmatimonadota bacterium, assembly GCA_039591275.1. Classification (GTDB taxonomy): domain Bacteria; phylum Gemmatimonadota; class Gemmatimonadetes; order Gemmatimonadales; family GWC2-71-9; genus JBDHDY01. Next base: position 5,825 of record JBDHDY010000043.1, read on the forward strand.
GTGGGAGCCGCGTTGCGTACCACGCGGAGGGGCTCCTCCATCCTGCGGTCTATGAAGCGTGCGTTTTTGGGTCGGGGCAGGAGGCGATAGGCGTGACAGGCCGTCGATTGGCCGTGGCGTTCGCCATGGCCATGGTTGCCGTGGTTCTCTTTCCCACGGCGGCTCACGCCTGGACGCCCGGGACCCACATCTTCCTCGGCGAGAGCGTGCTCGCCAACCTGGATCAGCTCCCGTCTTCGGTGGCTGCGCTGTTGAGGGCGTTTCCACAGGATTTTCTCTACGGCAACATCGCCGCAGATACGTCCATCGCCAAGAAGTACGCGCCGGTCGGGCGACACTGTCACGCGTGGCACGTGGGACAGGAGATTCACGATCTGGCGGATGGAGAAGCTCTGAGGGCCTTCGGCCTCGGATATCTAGCACACCTCGCCGCTGATACGGTCGCACACAATTTCTTTGTACCTCACCAACTCGTGGTCACGTCCAGCACAATCGCCCTTGGACATTCGTATTGGGAAAGCCGCTTCGAGACTCACCTCGGCGAACCCTACGCACGGACGGCCATGGACATCATTCGGCTCGGACACGACAGCGCAGACGCGCATCTGGACCGTATTCTCTCCCCCACAATCTTTTCGGTGCGAACGGGGCGACGGCTCTTTCGAGGGATGGTCGGTCTTACAGAAACGCAGAGCTGGCAACGGGCGTTTCGGGTGGTGTCTGAGGCAAGCCGTTGGGATCTCAGCGACGACCATGTGGAAATGCACATGGGTCTCGCGTTCCAGTACATCATGGAAGTTCTCGTGACGGGGAACGGCGGAGCTGCCCACAAGCTCGATCCAGCAGGCGAATCGTCGCTGCGCCTTGCGAAGCGCATGCGGATCGACGTGTTGAAGAGTCTGGTCTCACCGCCCATCGAAAGGCTGGTGACGATGGCGAACGAGCACTTCGGTTTGCCGGGATCGGATCTGCCGTACTGGGAGAGTTCCGCCGCACAACGCCCTTGGCGCGGACGTTAGCTTACGCCGCGAAGACTCATTCCCCACTGATCCAAACTCATCCGAGTCGTTGCTTCAAGAGTATCTCGACACGCTTGGGGTCTGCCTTGCGTCCGGATGCTTTCATCACTTGCCCCATGAGGAAGCCGATCAGCTTGGACTCTCCTGCTCGCACGCGCGCTGCCTCATCTGCGTGTTGCTCCAGCACCTCGTCAACCCACCGCGATAGCTGATCTTCATCGACTACTTGCAGGAGATCCATGCGGGCCGCTACGGCGTGAGGTTCATCGGGGACTCTCGCGAGCTCCGAAAACACTCGCTTGGCCGCCTGATTGCTCAACGTCCCATCCCCGACAAGCTCAATCAGAGTCGCGAGTCGCTCGGCGTCCACTCGAAACACCCCATCACTCTCCTTCAAATCTTGTAGCACCGAGCCCATTACCCAGTGGGCGGCAATTTGCGGGTCGGCCCCAGCCACCGTAACACTTTCGTAGTACTCGGCGAGATCTCTCGTGCCGGCGAGCACCTCGGCGTCGTTGGGTCGGACTCCGTATTCCAGCTGAAGTCGCTGTCTGATTGCCGCAGGCAGTTCCGGTAAATCAGCGCGTTCCGCGGCCACCCAAGCTTCCTCAATGCAAAGTTCCGGGAGATCGGGCTCGGGGAAGTAACGGTAATCGTGACTTTCTTCCTTACCTCGCATTCTCCGCAGCTCGTCCGTTGCCGCCGAAAACGTGGTGAGTTCGAGTTTCTCTCCTCGCCGCAATTTGGCGACTTGCGCGTCGTGTAACTGCTCCAACGCTCTTTCCACTGCGGCGAACGAGTTCATATTCTTGACTTCTTGCTTCACTCCCAGCGCTCGCTCACCGACCCTACGTACGGAAAGATTGGCATCGACTCGCAGCCTGCCTTCCTCCATGCTGCAATCGGAGACATCCACGTATTGGAGAATTTGTTTCAACGCTCCGAGGTACGCTCGAGCTTCCGCCGGCGAGCGAAGGTCCGGCTCGCTTACGATTTCAAGCAGTGGAACACCTGAGCGGTTGAAGTCAACGGCTGTCATGCCGGGAAGGCGATCGTGAACAGATTTGCCTGCGTCCTCCTCCAGGTGAAGGCGCGTGATCCCGATAGCCACAGCGTCTCGATCAGGCGATCGGATCTCCAGGCTGCCCATGGTGGCGACGGGGCGATCGAACTGGGAAATCTGATACCCCTTTGGGAGATCAGGATAGAAATAGTTCTTCCGTGCGAAGCGACTCCGGAGGTGCACCGTGGAGTCGAGAGCCAATGCTGCCCTCATGGCAAGCCGCACCGCCTCTCGATTGGCGACAGGAAGGGCTCCCGGCAGACCGAGGCAGACGGGGCAGACGTTGGTGTTGGGCTCGTCGCCGAATGTCGTCGAACACCCACAAAACATCTTGGTGCGCGTGTTCAGCTGCACGTGGACCTCGAGCCCTATCACAGTTTCGAAGCTCAGCGTACTTCCTCCATCGGGTCTACAAGTGACTCGAGTGTGTCGCCCGCTTCGAGCAGTAACGCCTCCTGGAACGCCGGTGCTATCAGTTGTCCACCAATTGGCAGCCCCTCGGCGCGGCCGATCGGAAGGGACATCGCCGGCAGCCCCGCCAGGTTTGCCGAGCACACGAAGACATCTTGGAGGTACATGGCTACGGGATCGTTCAGGCGCTCACCGGCCTTGAACGCCGTGGTGGGCGTCGTGGGTGTGAAGAGGAGATGCACGCCTTTGTCAAACACCCGCCGGAAATCCGACGCGATGAGGCCACGCGTGACGAGCGCCTTCCGGTAATACGCGTCATAGTATCCAGACGACAGCACGTACGTACCAATGATGATGCGCCGTCGCACTTCGGCGCCGAAACCGGCGCCCCGAGTCGCGCGGTACAACGCCGCGACGTCATCTGCTGAAGTGTCGACCCGAAGGCCAAACCGTACGCCGTCGTATCTTGCGAGATTCGCGCTTGCCTCGGCGGGGGCGATTACGTAGTAGCACGGCACGGCGCGGTGCGTGTGGGGCAGAGAGACAACACGAATCTCAGCACCCGCATCTCGCATGGCTTCCACACACCGATCGCACGCTTTGCGCATCCCTGGATCGAGACTCTTGGGGAAGTATTCCTCGGGAATCCCGATCACCAATCCCCGGAGATCCCTCCGATCGAAGCGAGCCACAACCGGTTCCTCGTCCGCGCAGGTCGCATCGTGCGGATCGGCTCCAGAGATGACCGCCAACACCGACGCCGACTCACGAACCGTGCGGCTCAACACGCCGATTTGATCTAGTGAGCTTCCGAACGCCACGAGACCGAACCGGCTCACTCGACCATAGCTCGGCTTGAGTCCAACGACACCACAGAATGCCGCAGGCTGTCGTACCGAGCCGCCAGTCTCTGAGCCCAGGGCCACGTCCACTGCCCCGGTTGCCACCAACGCAGCCGATCCGCCCGACGAGCCACCGGGCACTCGTTCTGGCTGTGTGGGGTGCAGCGTGCGTCCAAAAACCGAGTGTTCCGTTGACGAGCCCATTGCAAACTCGTCGAGGTTGGCTTTGCACGCCACCAGAGCCCCAGCCTCTTTCAAGCGCTTCACGGCCGTTGCCTCGTACGGCGATTGGTAACCTGTCAGGATGCGGGAGGCGCAGGTGGTGGGGTATTCCAGGGTGCAAATGTTGTCTTTGACGGCCACGGTAGTCGCTGCAAGCGAGCCCGTGGTTTCGCGCTGCGCCAGTTCGGTTGCCTGGCCCGCCAGAACTCGTGGGTCGAATGCAACGACTCCGTTGAGTCCAGTTGCTTCGATCTGTGTAATCCGTGCTGCCGTTGCGTCGGCGATTGTTCGGGGATCCCTCACCCCTCCGGTTCCATCCCTTCTAGCTTTGGCACAACAAAGAACCCGTCCTGCATTGCCGGAGCGAACTCTCCCAATGGTCGCGCCAGCGGCACCGACCCCAACTCGTCAGAACGGAGAGGAGCTACCGGCGGACCCGGTCGGAATTCCCTTCCCTCGGCTTCCGCTTCATCTTGGGGATCCACCACCTCTTCCAACACGGCGATGTAGGTCAAGATCGAGGCAATTTGCTCGGTCAGTTGTGGCAGCGCCTCCTCGTCCACGGCGAGCGAGGCCAGACGTGCCATCCGCTCGATTTCGTCACGGGTTACGCTCATGCAGGATCCCAGTCACGCTGGAGACCAGCGTAGGCCACGAGCAGTTGCTTCACACCAACATCCTCATCATCAAATTCGACGATAGCCTTCAGGTCGCGTCCTGTTCCAGTCAGAGCCCTGATCGTTCCGGACCCAAAAGTCCGGTGCTGTACTCGCTCACCCTTCACGTATCGCGGGGTATCCTGTGACTCCATTTCGGGGTCCACGACCATTGACGGAACCGGAGTCCGTTGTTGCCGCGGCCGGCGATAGAGATCGCCACCGAACACGCCGCTGCTGCGACGTTCCTCGACATTCTGGGGCGGAATATCTTCGAGAAACCGAGATGGCTGGCCCGGCATGAGTTGTCCTCCCCGACGCCTGGCTCTGGCCCACGAGAGATAAAGCCGGTCCGCCGCCCTCGTGATGCCGACGTACGCAAGTCGTCGCTCTTCCTCCGCGCCTCCTGGCGTCTCCATAGACCGGCTCAACGGAAACAGACCATCCTCGAGACCGACGATGGCCACTATGGGCCACTCCAGTCCTTTCGCCGTGTGCACAGTCATGAGGGACACCCCGTCAGGGTCCCCGCTTTGGACCTCGGCTGAAGTCGTTAACGCGGCTGTCGCAAGAAATCGCTCTAACGGTGTTGCTGGATCGTCCGGATCGATTTCTTCAGACCACTCCGCTGCGCTCGCCACCAGTTCTTTGACGTTCTCGATGCGCTCCATGCCTTCGAGCCCGTCGCGGGACAGATACGTTTCGTATTCGATCGTTTCAATAATCCGCTCCAGAATGGCAGCCGGTGTAGACTCGGCGAGATTCTCGCGTAGATGCGAGATCAACTCGGCAAACCCCATGAAGGCTTGCTGCACTCGTGGTCTCAGGTCACGACTTCGGTCCGCGATAGAGGCGGTTTCGAGTAGCGGCCGTCGCCATTGAGCCGCCGTTGCCTGTAGAATCCCAACGCTCGCCACACCAAGCCCTCGCTTTGGAACACCCACAGCACGCAAAAACGCCTCGTCGTCGGCTGGATTCACCAACAGCCGCAGGTACGCTACCAGATCACGCACTTCTCGCCTTGCATAGAAGCTGATTGAGCCCACGACCCGGTAGGAAATGGCCGCCCGGCGAAAAGAGTCTTCAAACGCGCGCGATTGTGCGTTGGTTCGGTACAGCACCGCCATTTCCGAATAGGGATAGAAATCGGCGGCTGCGCGCTCTCGAAACTCCCTCGCAATCCACTCCGCTTCATCCCGTTCATCAGCCGTCGTGACCAGCGCAACAGATTCTCCTCCGTTACGCGATGTAAACAGCGTCTTGCCGAGGCGCTGAGTGTTGTCGGCGATGACACCGTTCGCGGCGTCGAGAATAACCTGTGTAGAGCGATAGTTCTCTTCCAGGCGAAACAGCGTCGCATCCGGAAAGTCGTGCTCGAAGTCCAGCATGTTGCGGATGTCTGCGCCCCGCCACCCGTAAATCGATTGGTCGTCGTCGCCCACGACGCACAAATCGCGATGCGTTCCGCTCAGGTGCCGCACCAACAGATACTGTGGACGGTTCGTGTCCTGAAACTCGTCAACCAAAATCGCATGGAACCGCTGCTGGTACGCTGTCAGCCGCTGCGGCTGTGTGCGGAAGAGAGTGAGCGGATGGATGAGCAGATCATCAAAGTCCATTGCGTTTTGGGTCAAGAGCGCATCGGTTAGAGCGAGGTAGATCTCTGCCGAGACCCGCTCTATGTCGTCCGTGGCGTTGGCGGCCAGCTCATCTGCTGATACGAGACGATTCTTGGCCCCTGAGATGATTGAACGGACCACTCGAGGCGGGAACGTTCGCGAGGAATATTCCCCACGTTCCAGCAGGCGTTTGATGAGTGAGAGCTGATCATCGTCGTCGTAGATTGTGAATTGCGGGGTGAACCCCAGGAGGTGAGC
>JBDHDY010000044.1:0-13291 GCA_039591275.1 Gemmatimonadota bacterium
CTCCGTCATTTTATCTATCAGGGATTCAATACCGACGAACGAAGCCGCAAGGTTTTCGACGGATTGATGATCCACACGGCGGGAGCGGGCAGAGGGAGCTTCAATCATCGCTTTGGCCAGCCGTCACGCGATGCCCATCGCTATTCAGCATTCTTCTATCCGACCGATATTTTCCCGTTCACGAGTCGCACCCAAACCGACGCCGAAACAGGCGCAACAGACGGACTTTTCGCCCATCAGCACAACCGTGACCACTTGCCGAACATCTTCTATACGAATACTGGATACGAATACTGGGGACGGGCAGCATCGCTGATCCACACGACCGTCGACGGAACGAATGACGTACCGCTGTTCCCCAACGAGCGCCTGTACCATATTGCCAGCGCCCAGCACTCACCCCGGCCCTTTCCTCCTCCCGCAGAAGCGCAGCTTCAGGGATCCGCTGCGTTTCGCTGGAACCCAATGGGTTTTCTGGTCACGCTGCGGGCGCTATTCACGAGAATGAGTGAGTGGGTCCGGGATGGTGCTGCACCTCCTCCTAGTGCGTACCCCCAAATCAGCGCCGGAAACTTGGTATCGATCGATCGAGTGTCGTTCCCCCAAATTCCGGGCGTCAGCTTCCCGGCAGTCGTCCATGAAGCGTACCGTGCGGACTACGGCCAGCGATGGCAGCATGGAATCGTCGACCAACAGCCGCCGAGCATTGGATCTCCGTTCCCCGTTCTCGTGCCGCAGGTGGATGAGCTGGGTAACGAGTATGGCGGCGTTCGGAGCGTCGAGCTTCTGGCTCCCCTCGCCACCTATACGCCGTGGAGCCTGCGTACCGGGTATGCGGGCGGAACGCACGAGCTCGTTGACTTCACGGGTACCTATGTTCCTTTACCGAGCACAGAGGCGGAGCGGCGTGGAACAGGCGACCCCCGACCGAGCATCGACATGCTCTACCGCAGTTGGGAGGAATATCAAGATGTCGTCGAGAGCGCTGCCCACTCACTCGTCGAGCAGGGTTTCTTGCTGGGCGAGGACGTCCCTGCGGTGCTCGAGCGGGCGGGACAGGAGTGGGAGTGGATCCACAGCCGAAGATGACCGCAGATCTAGGCAGATACTCGCTGACAATTCAGCACCTCTAGAACGCCAGCGGCCGAGATGAGGGAGACGTGGCCACCGCCTCTCGCATTCCTCTCATGTGTCACTAGGCGTGGGTGCTACAGCTCGAAGAGTTGACCCCGCTCGGGGATCTGCACATCGGGCGCTCCCTGCTCTTTCAGGCCTGTAGCGAGGGATGTCGCCGCCTCCTCCTCGCCGTGCACGAGAAAGAAGTGCTCCACGTTGCCTCGCGACTGGATCCGTGACGCCCAGCTGAGCAGCTCCGTGCGATCCGCGTGCGCGCTGTATCCCTCAGCTTTCTTAATGCTCGCGCGAATCTCACATTGTTTGCCGTAGATCGAGACGGGGTTTCTACCCTCCATGATCTTTCGGCCGAGAGTATGCTGTGCCTGAAAGCTCACAAAAAGGACGGTCGACTTGGGATTCACCGCGTGATGCTTGAGATGATGGAGTATCCTCCCCCCTTCACACATCCCCGACGCCGCGATGATCACCGCGGGCCCCTTGTGGCGGTTGAGTTCCATCGACCTCTCGGTACTGCGGACGTATTGCAGATGTGAGAACCCAAGAGGATCATGATCCGAATCCGTGAGGATCGTGTGGAGGTATTCCTCATCGGCACACTCGGGATGTAGTCGAAACACCTCCGTAGCGTTCACAGCCAACGGGCTGTCCACATACACATCCACCTCCGGGAGCTCCCCCGCTTCCCACAATTGATTGAGGCGGTACACGATCTCTTGGGTGCGACCGACAGCAAACGCCGGAATCAGCAGCTTGCCTCCTTGATGTAGCGCGTCAGCTGTTGCCTGCTGCAGGACACTCTTTGCATCATCACTCGACTCGTGATGGCGGAGACCATATGTGCTTTCCATGATCACGTAATGAGCCCCGTCGACGATCTGCGGGTCCCGCAGAATCGGCAGCCCTGCGCGGCCGATGTCGCCACTGAAGACGAGCCGCGACGGATGTCCTTCCCCTTTGGCGTCGACGACCACGATGGCAGAGCCCAGTATGTGCCCTGCGTCGCGAAAACGGACGGTGACACCCGGCACGGGCTCAAAGGGTTGGTCGTAGTCGACAGAGCGAAAACGCTTGATCGTCTCAAGCGCGTCGTCCTTTGTGTAGAGTGGCTCGAATGGGGTCTTGCCCTGCTTTACGCGCCGCCGGTTCACATACTTCACGTCGCTCTCTTGGATGTGGGCCGAATCGGCGAGCAAGTAAGAGCACAGATCACGAGTTGCCGAGGTCGAGTAGACACAACCGCTGAACCCCGCCCGAATCAGCGAGGGTAGATTGCCGGAGTGGTCGATGTGCGCGTGGGACAATATCACGACATCGATATCAGCGGCATCGAACGGCAGATTGCGGTTGAACTCGAAGGCCTGCTTGCGCCGACCCTGATACAGGCCGCAGTCGAGGAGGATCTTATGGCCGTTCACCGTCAATAGATGCATGGACCCCGTCACAGTCCGAGCGGCGCCCCAAAACTGGATCTTCATTGACCTCATTCCACTACGAGTAAAACACTTTGGAGTTGCGGCACGAAAGTAACACAGAACGAACGTCGGCGCGCTACCCATGCGGCTCGTAGGCGGCCCTTCAAGGAGCCTTCTTGCCGGGCGCCACGCTATCATGCAATTTGTAGGGCACCCTAACCGTCACCCTCTGCCTTGGAGAAGGTCGGCATGCTCAACACTCCGTTGCAGCACTGTACCCGTATCGGGGTCATCACCGTCCTCGCACTCATCTGCGGCGACGCACTCACTGCGCAGACCCTGCCACAGGAGAAGCAGACAGCGATCAACAAAGTCAACGAACTGGCGCCCGAGATCGCTCACATGGCCGAAACGTTGTGGCAGTACTCCGAAACGGCCATGCTCGAGGAACGCTCGACAGAATTTCTTGCGGGTCTGTTGGCAAGTGAAGGATTCACTGTCCAACGGAATGTGGCGGACATGCCCACGGCGTTCATTGCCACCTATGGAAGCGGAAGTCCCATCGTCGGTATCCTCGCCGAGTATGATGCGTTGCCGGGCGTCGGAAACGCGGCGGTCCCACGTCGCATGGTACGCGAAGACGGGGTAACCAGTGGGCAGGGATGCGGCCACAACCTATTTGGAGCCGGATCCGTGGGCGGAGCCATTGCCCTGAAGCGCACCATGGAAGCACACGGTCTGTCCGGCACCATCCGTCTGTATGGTACACCGGCCGAGGAAACAGTTGTGGGAAAGGTGTACATGGCCAAGGCCGGGGTGTTTAACGATCTGGACGCCGCGTTGGAGTGGCACCCCGATCTCGAGACCGGCACCAACAACCAGCACGGACGGGCGCTGAACAACTTCACTGTCGAGTTTTTCGGCCAGGCTGCTCATGCGTCCGCTGACCCGTGGAACGGACGCAGCGCGTTGGACGCAGTCGAGCTGATGAACCACGGTGTGAATCTGATGCGCGAGCACATTCAGTCCACGGCCCGCATACACTACGTCATGCCGTCCGCCGGTGAGGCACCCAACGTCGTCCCTGAGTACGCGAAAGTCTGGTATTACGTTCGCGAGGTGGACCGTGAATCCGTCCAAGCGAATTACGACTGGATTCTCAAGATCGCCGAGGGAGCGGCGCTGGCCACACGCACCACGCATAAGGTCACGCTCGTCACGGGCGTCCACGAGATGTTGCTCAATCGTCCGCTGCAGGAGGCCGTGCAGCGCAACCTCGAGGCCGTGGGAGCGCCACAATTCACCGAAGAGGATCAAGCATTTGCCCAGGCCCTGCAGGAATCACTGGGCCTCGAGACGCTCGGACTGAAGGTGGCGATTAAACCGCTGGCCGACGAGCCAGAGCCGCTGAGCGGAGGATCAACCGATGTGGCGGAAGTCAGCTACATCACACCCACCGCCGGCTTCAGCATAACTTCGGCGGCGGCCGGCGTGCCGTGGCACAGTTGGGCGACCTCCGCATCCCACGGAACTGACGGTGCACCGGAGAGCTCCAACGTCGCGGCGAAGGTAATCGCCCTCACGGGCGTGGACCTGCTGACCGATGCTGCATTGCTGCAGCAGGCGAGAGAGTTTTTCGAGGAAGCTAGCGGGGGCAGGCCGTACGAGTCGCCGATTCCCGTTGATCAAGCGCCACCAGTGCCGGGGCGTTAGCTATCAGCTGTTAGCCTTGAGCGGTGATTTCCGAATGCTTGCCGTGTCCCTGAGGAGCCTTGCGTAGCGAGGCGTCTCGAATGGCACGGCGCTGCTCGCGGTCAATACCCCGACCGCAAACGCCAGCCCCGGGCGCAAGCCCGGGGTTTTCATGTTAGCCGCAGATGAACGCAGATAAACGCGGTTTTGTTCTTTGGTCGGCTCGCCCACTGACACCGGCTTTGCACTCGATCACTGGGGGTGGGGAACTAGCAGCCATGACAGTTGTTAGCCCCCCAAGACGTCACAGCTAATAGCTAACAGCTAAGCACTACCTATAGAACAGATTCACCAGGACCATCGAAATGATGGGGAGGTAGGTCACCAGCAGGAGTACCGCTGCCAGCACCGCTACGAAGAACACATTTACCTTACTGACCTCCCAGATATCCGCCTTTGCGACCGAGCACGCTGTCACGAGGACGCTCGCGACCGGAGGCGTCTGCTGACCAATACCAAGGTTGAGGGTCACGATGAGGCCGAAGTGCACCGGGTCGATACCGGTAGCATGCACGAGCGGCATCACTATGGGCACCACGACTATGATCGCGGCCGCAGAATGCAGGAAGAGGCCAATAATGAGAAAGAAGATGTTCAGCAGGGCAAGAATGAGGAATCGGTTCTCGGTGAGCTCGACCATACCCTGCGCGATTCGTTGGGGCAACTGCATTTCCGTGAGGTAATTGCCGAGCAGCGCTGATGTCGCTACGAGGAGCATGACAATAGCGGTCTGCACGCCTCCCTCAATCATGGCACGGCGGAGCTGTCGCCAACTGAGCTCTCGGTACACAAACCCCCCGACCGCAATAGCCGCCACGACGGCGAGCCCGGCGCCTTCGGTAGCGGTCACCCATCCGCCGAAGATTCCGCCCAGGATGATGACCGGGAGCAGCAAAGCCCAACCTGCCTCCTTGAACGTCGTCCAGACTCGGCGCAGGCGGAACACCTCTTCCACAGGAAAGTTGTGGCGCACGGCCAACACGTAAGCCACACCCATCATCAATGCACCACCCAGCACGCCGGGGATGATACCCGCAACAAACAGCTCCACAACGGAACTGCCTGAAATCACCGCGTAGAGGATCATGGGGATGGACGGCGGGATGATCACAGCGAGCGTTGCCGCGGATGAGGTCACCGCTGTGGCAAAGGGCGTGGAGTATCCTTTCCGCTTCATGGCCGGGATCAAGATGGATCCCAAGGCGGCCACGTCAGCCACAGCAGAGCCCGATATTTCGGCGAAGAAGAGCGACGCACCAATAGTTACCATCGAGAGGCCACCCTTCACAAAGCCGAACAGCGCCGAAGCGAACGCGATCAACCTTCTCGAGATCCCGGACGCATTCATGATGGCGCCTGCGAGGATGAAGAGAGGGATGGCAATCAACGGGAACTTGGTTGTACTGTCGAAGAGAATCAGCGCCACGTTGGGTAGCGTCGCCGGACCTGACGTTAGAGCCATGGCCAGAACCGCGATGACCCCTAAGGCAATGGCAATGGGAACGTCAATGACCACGAGCGCCAATAATCCCGCAAACATCAGGAGGAACGTCATGGCATTCGTTCCTCAGCAACACCTGCCTCCGCTTCCCCTTCTACCTCACCCAGGCTCAGCACCTCGGCCACGATGAAGAGCACCGCACCGATGGGGATCACTGACTGTGTGAGCTGCTTCGAGATCGTTGGGAGACTGATGAGAGACGCACCTTCCAGAATGCCAGACACACGCCAACCAGCCCACGCGGCCAGCGCGAAGAAACCGATCACCGCCACTTCACGTACCACGAGCAGGGGAAGCCGCAGTTCACGCCCAATGGCCTGCATCACCCTGGGGAAGCCAATGTGGGCACGCCTCAGGGCCGCGAGGCACGCTCCATAGTAGGTCACCCATGTAAGGAGGATGGACGCTACCTCGTCGTACCACACAAGCGCCGCGCCGGCTTTGCGGAACACGACTCCGACAACGACGAGCGCCACCAACGAGACCATGATGGCGATTACGAGCACCTCGAGGAAGCGCTCGAAGGTGTTGCGGAGCTTGGTACGCGTCAACTCAGCACCGATGCAACCAGACACGAAATGAGTGGGGTGCTAGCGGGCCAGGGCCAGGGATTTGAGCTGAAGGTGTGGGGGTTCCCTATTGATTGGCAAGAGGCAGAACCATGTCTAACAACTCCCTACCACCCTCCACCGTATCGGCAAACTCGTCGTACACGACGCTACTTGCCCGGAGGAAGGGCTCACGGGCGGGCTCATTGATCACTACCCCAGCAGCCCTGAATGTCTCCAGCAGCTCGATATCCATCTGCTCGGCTGTCGCGTACACAAACTCCCGCATCTCTTGGGCCACCTGTTCGACCACGTTACGAACGTCCTCAGGAAGGCTGGCCCAGCGCCTCAAACCGACGGTTAGATAGGCCGGGCTGTACACGTGGCCGGTGAGTGAGAGATATTCCTGGACTTCGTGGAGCTTGCCGCTGTAGATGTTTGCTAGAGGATTCTCCTGTCCATCCATCACACCGGTCTGCAAAGCCACGAAGACTTCAGAGAATGGCATGGGAGACGGATTCGCCCCCAGTGCCTGGAAGACCTTGATGCGCCACGGACTTCTGGGTGTGCGCAACTTGATACCCTGGAGATCCTGCGGCACGGTGATTGGGCGGGCGTTGTTGGTGAGATGCCGAAAGCCGTTCTCCCACAGAGCAAGAACCTTGTACCCTTGGGCCTCAGCGAGCGGTGCAAGCTCAGGCCAGAAGACTTCTCGCTCGATGCGCTGCATGTGAGGCCGGTCCTTGACGAGATAGGGCATCTCGAAGAGGGCAAACTCGTCGATGACAGAGGACATCACGGTCGACGTCAGGGTGATATCCACGGTGCCCAGCTTGAGCTTTTGGAGAAGCACCTCATCACTGCCCAGCTGACTCGATCCGAAGATCAAGACTCGGCCGCGTTCACCTAGTCGATCGTTCACCCGCCCGGCAAACTCCTCGATAATCACATCATAGAGGGATCCAGGTGGCCCCACGTGTGCGAACTTGAGCTCGAGTGTTGCAGAATCTGATGCACCGCAGGCAAGGATACCCAGAGTTACTGCGATCACAGCACTCCCCCCAACAACGGCATGCCCTGTTGTCCGTTGCCCGCTCCCCGCTCCCTGCACGCTCCGTCGCAGCTTAGTCACCAGGTAATCCTCAGTTGCTTCCAAGGTAGTCAAGGGCGGCGGCTACACCGCCCGATGAATGCGGCACCTCAGCCGCCCGCAGACCCATCTCGATGCCGCACAGTGTGCCGGCGAGCATAAGGTCGTTGAAATCCCCCATATGGCCGATGCGGAACACCTTCCCCTTCAGCTGGCCGAGCCCGCTGCCCAGCGACATGTCGTACCGCTCCAAGATGACTCTGCGCAGTTCATCGGCATCCGTCCCCTCTGGTGTGAGGATGGCAGTGAGTGAACTGCTGTAGTCTGCGGCGTTCGCGCAGAACACCTCCAAGCCCCACCCTGCTACCGCCGCACGAGTCGCCTCGGCCAGGCGGTCGTGCCGCGCGAAAACGTTCTCCAGACCCTCTTCGTTCAACATTGCCATTGCCTCGCGGAGGCCGAAGAGAAGGTTGGTGGCGGGAGTGTACGGGAAGAACCCACGCTCGTTGAACGTCACCATCTCCGCCCAATCCCAGTACGATCGGGCCAACGCCGCCGACTCACCGGCCGCAAGGGCTTTGTCGCTCACGGCATGGAAGCTCAGGCCCGGCGGGAGCATGAGGCCCTTTTGCGAACCGCTAACGGTGACGTCGACACTCCACTCGTCGTGCCTGTAATCGATCGAGCCCAGGGACGAGACCGTGTCCACCATCAATAGCGCTGGGTGATCCGCATCGTTCATCGCCTCTCGCACCCGCGCGATATCGCTGGTCACCCCCGTGGAGGTCTCATTGTGCACTACCAGCACTGCCTTGTAGGCATGTTTCCGGTCTTCCCCGAGCTTTGCTTCGATCAGGGTCGGGTCTACTGCATGTCGCCAATCCCCCGGCACGAAATCGACATCGAGGCCCAAGCGAGTCGCGACCCGGCACCAGTTCAACGCAAAAAAGCCGTGGTCGAACATTAGGATCCGGTCCCCCGGGGAAAGGGTGTTGACCAATGCGGCTTCCCACGCGCCGGTCGCAGAGGACGGATAGATGAATACGCGCCCCGAGGTTTGGAAGATGCTCTTCATCCCTTCAAGCAGTTCCTTCGTGAGTTGGGCGAACTCCGGTCCCCGATGGTCGATGATGGGTCGATCCATCGCTCGAAGGACCCGGTCGGGAATGTTAGTTGGGCCTGGAAGTTGGAGAAAATGCCGGCCACTGTGGAAAGTCACTGGGATCCTCTCAGAAACGTGAGCTATGAGGGCTTAGTTGTTAGCTTTATATCTGAGCGTGTGGCACCGAGTCAAGTCGCGTTCGTCAGATTCTTCGGCGAAGGCGGCGTTGCCGATTCACACTTCTATGATTCGACCCAAACACCACAAAGCAAGCGACGGCTTCGCTGCACGACTGCGACGAGAAGTCCAGGGCGAGGTCTTGTTCGACCGCTTCAGTCGCGGCCGCTACAGCACCGACGCGTCCTTCTACCAGATCGACCCCATCGGTGTCGTCATCCCCCGGACGGAGCAGGATCTCACCGCCGCGTTCCAGATGGCTTGTGACGCGGGAATCCCGGTTGTGCCCAGGGGTGCCGGGACCTCCCAATGTGGGCAGACCATAGGCGAGGCCATCATCATCGACACGAGCAAATACTTGACCCGTGTCACGGATCTGGACGTCAACGCTCAAACCGTCGTCGTTGAGCCAGGGATCGTCTTGGACCAGCTCAACGCATGGCTTCGGCCACATGGGCTGTTTTTCCCCGTGGATGTGGCAACCGCAAGCCAGGCGACCCTGGGAGGCATGGCCGGAAACAACAGCGCCGGCGCCCGGTCGATCCGCTACGGCCTCATGGTGGACAACGTGCGTGCCATCGACGCTGTACTCACCGACGGAGCACAACTCCATTTCGGTGAAGCGCCCGGAAATCTGGCCGATCTGACCGTGGACAGCAATGGCACCACTGGCCAACTGGCTTATACGACAACAAACCCCCGATATGCCGACCTGGTTCGCACGCTGAGAGCTTTGCGGGAGCGAGAGGGGGACGAGATCGCCAAACGTGTCCCCGCCGTTCTGCGCCATGTTGCCGGGTACAATCTCCACCGTGTTTCGCCAGACAGCCATAACATGGCGGATCTCTTGGTGGGTTCCGAGGGAACACTCGCACTCTTCTCCCGCCTGCATCTCCACCTCCACCGCGTCCCACCCCACAAGGTCTTGGGGGTATGCCACTTCCCCAGGTTCCCGGCAGCCGCCGATGCCGTCCAGCACGTCGTGGAGCTCGAGCCAACTGCCGTGGAGATGGTAGACCGCAGGCTCATTGAACTCGCTCGAGCCAACCCAGCCTTCCGTGGGCCAATGGACCGCTTCGTCAAAGGTGAGCCTGAGGCGCTGTTGCTCGTTGAGTTTGCTGGAGACAACCATGATGAGCTCATCAAATCACTCGATCGCCTAGAGGAGTTGATGGGCGGACTCGGCTTTCCGAACGCGGTCGTTCGAGCGGCGGAGCCCGAGTTTCAACGAGAGATCTGGTCGGTGCGCAAAGCTGCCCTAAACATCGTGATGTCGATGAAGGACGATCGCAAGCCCGTATCCTTCATAGAGGACTGCGCCGTTCCGCTGGAACATCTCGCCGAGTACACGAGTCGGCTCACGGAGGTCTTCCGCAAACACGACACGAGCGGCACGTGGTACGCTCATGCCTCGGTGGGCTGCCTGCACATTCGCCCGATCCTGAACTTGAAGGACAAGAAAGACCTCAAGGCAATGCGAGCCATCGCGGACGACGCTCACGCGATGGTTCGCGAATTCAAGGGATCGCACTCCGGAGAACACGGCGACGGTCTAGTGCGTTCTGAGTTTCTCGAGCCCATGCTCGGCGGTCGACTCGTCCGGGCGTTTGAAGAGATAAAAAGCGCCTTTGACCCTGCGAGTATCCTCAACCCAGGTAAGATCGTCCACAGCCCCCGGATGGACGATCAATCCCTGTTCCGATTCCCTCCGGACTACCAGCCACAAGACGTAGGCTGTGTTCTCGATTGGTCGGACTGGCAGGGCCTCTCTGGGGCCGTCGAGATGTGCAACAACAACGGAGCGTGCCGGAAATCGACCCCTGACGTGATGTGTCCATCGTATCGCGTCACGCACGACGAGAAACACCTGACCCGAGGCCGGGCAAACACACTCCGGCTAGCGCTCTCGGGACAACTCGGCACAGACGCTTTCACATCCGATGCCATGTATGACACGATGGACCTCTGCGTTGGCTGCAAGGCGTGTAAGCGAGAATGTCCGACGGGCGTCGACATGGCCAGGATGAAAACCGAATTCCTTTATCACTACCGGCGACGCCATGGCTTGCCTCTGAGAGACCGTCTCGTGGCATACCTGCCGAGATACGCTCCATGGGCCGCCCGCGTGCCGATCCTGTTCAATGCTGGGAACCACAGCCGCTTCTTGGCAGGTCTTGGCGAGCGCATTACCGGTTTCTCGGTTCTGCGCAGATTGCCGACTTGGCGGAGGGATGTGTTCAAATCAGACAGGCGGGCCGGCGGGCTGGCGGGCCGGCGGGCCGGCGATTCGGAGCAGCACAACCGACCTGAAGTCGTGCTCCTGCTGGACACATTCAACACCTATTTCGAGCCGGAGAACGCGCGAGCAGCCCTTAACGTATTGGAAGCTGCGGGATACGATGTGGTCGTGCCGGAGCCAGTCGGCGGAGGGCGTCCGCTGTGTTGCGGCCGGACGTTCTTGAATGTGGGTTTGGTGGATGAAGCCAAGGTAGAGGCGCGGCGGGTGCTCGAGACCCTCAGACCGTACATCGAGCGACGCCTCCCAATCGTCGGGTTGGAACCCTCGTGTCTGCTCACGTTACGCGACGAGTTCATGGCAATGCTGCCCGGCGCCGACACGGCTCGCCTTGCGGACCGCGCAATGCTCTTCGAGGAGTTCCTCGACGCCGAAGAGCAAGCCGGCCGCTTGCGGCTATCTCTCGAGCCAACGGCCCGGAAGAGAATTCTCGTACACGGCCATTGCCATCAGAAAGCATTCGGTTTGATGGACTCACTCAGGCGCGTATTGCGCTGGATTCCCGACGCTGACGTCCAGTTAATCGAATCGGGGTGTTGCGGCATGGCAGGGTCATTCGGCTACGCCGCTGAGCACTATGACGCATCCCTACAAATGGCCGAGCTCGAGCTACTCCCGGCCGTGCGGGAGGCGGCTCGAGACACATGGCTGGTGGCGGACGGCACGAGCTGCCGTGCGCAAATTCTGGATGGGTCGGGGCGGCAATCGGTCCATGTGGCCCTGGTGCTCGAGGCGGCGCTCCAGAAAGGCCGCAGATGAGCGTCGGATGAACGCGTTCGTATACAGGTCCACTCGCTCCCCGCGTCACAACGGGAGGAACTATGTCGCCGCTTCGAACAAGTATCGCCTTGCTCTTTGGAACAGTGGCACTCGCTGCCAACGTCGACAACGCAGTTGCGCAGACCAGCCCCCGAGCCCGGGACCTGGGCGTGCCCCTCGAGGGCATCCCCGGCCCGTTCAATGCCATCACGGACGTTGCTGGAGTGGAGGTCGGGCACGCGACTATCATCCGTGGTGAAGGCGCCCGTATCGTCGGGGAAGGGCCCGTACGAACCGGCGTTACGGCCATACTTCCCCGCGGGAAGGCGTCGGCAGATCCCGTGTTCGCAGGCTGGTTCACCATGAACGGCAACGGCGAGATGACGGGAACAACTTGGGTAGAAGAGTCTGGCTCCCTGGAAGGCCCCGTGATGATCACCAACACCCATAGTGTTGGCATCGTAAGAGACGCTGTCATCGACTGGTTGGTGACGAGACAGCGACAGTTTGCTTGGGCCTTGCCCGTCGTGGCAGAGACGTATGACGGAGCGCTCAACGACATCAACGGTTTCCACGTCACAAAGGAACACGCCTTTGACGCGTTGGATCGCGCTGCCAGCGGCCCGGTGACGGAAGGCAACGTGGGCGGCGGCACCGGAATGAGGTGCCATCGGTTCAAAGGAGGCATCGGAACGGCATCGAGGCAGGTGGACATCGACGGGCGCACGTACACTGTCGGCGTGCTCGTTCAATGCAATTACGGAAGCCGCGCGGGTCTGCGAATCGCTGGAGTTCCGGTGGGCCTGGAGATCGCCGACCTGCTGCCCTGTTACGAAAGATCGGAAACGGCACCACCAGGTGGCAGCCTATGCGGCGCCGAAGGCGATGGCGCTTCCCACGAACCGCCAGCACCTCTGGGATCCATCATCATTGTCGTGGCAACGGATGCTCCGTTGCTACCTCACCAGCTCAAGCGAGTGGTCAAGAGAACCGCGCTCGGAGTGGGCAAGATGGGCGGCATTGCTTCGAACGGATCCGGCGACATCTTCATCGCCTTCTCGACGGCCAACGCTGCGGCCGGTATAGGATCAGGGCTCGCTTCCGTCACCATGCTCCCCAACAGTCAGATCAATTCGATCTTCCTGGCTACCGTTCAGGCAACCGAGGAGTCCATCATCAATGCAATGGTGGCAGCTGAGACCATGACGGGCGCGGATGATCTGCGCGTAACGGCGCTACCGCACGAACGGTTGCGGGAGGTGTTGCTAAAATACAATCGATTGGAAGACGGGCCTCGGGGGTGACCTCACTCCTCCCTCTTCCCTTTTCCCTCCCCCCTGTGAGCGGGAGCAGGGTGCGGGCGAGCCCCTAGCCGAGTGACGCCGGAGGAAGTACATCAAATAAACCATCTTTACTCAGCCCCGCCGGAATGAACCGACATACACAGAGGAC
The DNA here is from genome assembly GCA_039591275.1 of Gemmatimonadota bacterium. GTDB lineage: Bacteria > Gemmatimonadota > Gemmatimonadetes > Gemmatimonadales > GWC2-71-9 > JBDHDY01. The sequence goes on from JBDHDY010000044.1 coordinate 13,227, forward strand.
GTTTCCGCTCGGGTCTTCCCGGGAGGGTGTTAAATGACGACAGGAACTTCCCCGGTTCATCAGAC
>JBDHDY010000045.1:0-11511 GCA_039591275.1 Gemmatimonadota bacterium
GTGATCTGATCGACTTGCTGTTCGAGCTCGACCCACTCGTCCAATTCGACCTGGCAAACTCCATCTGGTACCGCCACGACATCACATTCGAGCAAGCGTTCTTCGACGTAAACACGGCGTACTTCGACGCAACGGTGGAGGGGTTGGACTTTGGCCTTCCATCCGCAGCCAACACCATCAACGCGTGGGTCCGGGAGAACACCGGCGACAAGATTGAGGAGATTGTTCCCTCACCGATCCCAATCGATGTCGTCATGTACTTGATCAACGCCATCTACTTCAACGGCACGTGGACGTACCAGTTCGACAAGGACCTGACGCAGGATGCGCCGTTTACGCTGCTGACGGGCAACACGAAAACGGTCGATATGATGTCCCACGCCGACGACGTGGACCTCTCCTACCTGACGACTGAATCGTTCGATGCTGTTGACCTCCCCTACGGAGGCCAGGCGTTCACTATGACCGTGCTCTTGCCGCGGGAGGGTATCGACGTCGACGCGGTTGTCGACGAGCTCGACGGCGAGAACTGGAATAACTGGATGGCTGGCCTTTATGAAACTGCGGTCAAAGTCTCAATGCCCAAATTCTCGCTAGAGTACGAGATCGAACTGAACGATGTCCTTTCCGCGTTGGGAATGGAAATAGCGTTCGTCCCACTCGCAGCGAACTTCTCCAAGATGCGTGCGGCTAACGATTTGTACATCAGCAAAGTCACGCACAAGACATTCGTTGACGTGGACGAGGAGGGCACGGAGGCCGCCGCGGCCACGTCAGTGGGGATGGGCATCGTGTGTGCCTGCGGGCCATTTGAGTTTCGGGTGGATCGCCCGTACTTGTTCGCGATTCGCGAGAAGTACTCCGGCACGATCATCTTCATGGGGAAGATCGTGGATCCGGTGTCCTAGAGCTGCCAGCGACCAGCTTCCAGCTGTGAGGGGGCTAGCCTCGGGAGAGTAGACGCCTTTGCTCGACCAGGCTGGTGGCTGGAAGCTGGCCGCCGGCAGCCACTGACCCCGGGCGTCCAGCTGGGGTCAGCGCACCCTCTCACCTCTCACTTCTACCTCTCATCTCTTTCAAACACCACATCGCCTTCCACCAACGTCATCTCCACCTGCACATTTTCAATCTCTGCGGGGTCAATAGTGAAGATGTCGTCGGACAGAACGGCCAGGTCGGCGTACTTTCCTGGCTCGATGGTGCCAACTTCGTTCTCGAGGAAGCTTCCGTAGGCGTTGTTGGCGGTATAGGCGGCGACCGCCTCCGCTACGGTGATCTTCTGAGCCGGCACCCAGCCGTCCGGATTGGCACCGTCGAACGTCCGGCGCGTGACCGCAGCGTAGATACCCAGGAGGGGATCAATCGGTGCCACCATCCAATCGCTGCCAAATGTGAGTTTGGCACCGGCATCCAACAGATCGCGGAACGCATAGGTCGTCTGAATCCGCTTGGGCCCGATGCGCTTCTCCGCCCAACGCCCGTCGTCGATGGCGTGGTACGGCTGCATCGATGGTATCACGCCGTCCATCGCAATCCGGCGAATCGAGGTCGGCGTCAAGTGCTGTGCATGCTCGATGCGAAAGCGACGATCCCGTGTACCATGCTGCCCCGCGGCAGCACTGAACACATCCAGCAACCAGTCGTTCGCCCGGTCGCCGATGGCGTGCACGACTACGTGAAGTCCCGCACCATCGGCAGCGATGATCGCATCGCGGAGTTGGGTCGTGTCCGTGATGATGAGACCGGTCGTTTCGGGGTCATCAACGTAGGGCTCGTAGAACCACGCCGTCGTCGAGCCCAGAGACCCGTCAACAAACGCCTTCATACCTCCCCAGAAGAGACGATGATCACCGCGGCCCTCTTGCGACACAAATTCCGCCATCCGCTCCCAGGTCGTGAGCGGTACGACGCTGTAAACGCGAAGCAGAAGCTCTGACCTCCGGTGGGCCCGACGGTACGTGTCCAGCCCCTCCCACGAGCCCATGTCAGTCACCAGGGTCACGCCGCGCTGGACGGCGTGCTCCATTGCGGCTCGAAGGGCTCGGTCCCGAGCGGCATCGTCAGGCTCGGGTATGACGCGCGAGACGAGGCCCTCCGCGGCGTCCTTCAGCAGACCGGTGGGACTCCCATCTGGGTAACGGACAATCGTTCCACCAGGCGGATCTGCCGTAGCTGCCGTCACACCTGCCAGCTCCAGAGCCCTGGAGTTGGCAAGTGTCATATGGCCGTCGAGCCGGGATACGAAAACCGGCGTCTCCGGCGTAAGCGAGTCTATCCAATCCCGGCGGGGGAGTTCCCCACCCCACAATTCGTGATCCCAGGTCCCGCGCTCTACCCACTCCCCAGGATGTTCGGCCGCAAACGCACCGATACGGCGCGCGAACTCCTCGGGCGTATCCGCATCCCGTAGCTGCACGCCCGCAAGTCCAAAACCGCCGTCAATGAAATGGGCGTGGTTATCCATGAACCCCGGCACGACGCGCCGGCCGTTCAACGCAACTCGGCGAGTCCGCGCCACCTGTAGCTGTTCGATCTCGGCATCCGTCCCGACGGCCACCACACGGCCGTCGGCCACTGCGATAGCGGAAGGACCGGCGAGAAGATCCTGCCCGGGCTCGGTCCCCGTCCACACGCGACCGCCGATCAGTACGAGATCCGGAGAGCCGTCTCCCATTTCACCACCCGAACACGCCGCAGCACCGAGCAGGAGTATCCCGGCCGGGATCAGGCGGCAGATGACATTTGAAAACATGGTTGCGCTCCAGCGATGAGCGAACGAAGGACTGCACTGCCTCCGGAGAAATCCCCGGTGTACGGGCCGCGCGGCTTCCCTTCTTGAGGCCGTCCGCCCAGGGAGTGCGGGAAGCGTACTGCAGGGCCGTACAATGTGACATGTCTCGATCCATCAGAACCGTGTGTCGCAGATTCCACCCCTGATCAGAGGCGCTAGACACTAGCCATCGGTGATTCGTGCATCCCACCAACAGGGCTGGACACCGGCGAAAATCATAGCCAACCAGCCCAATACGGGCCAACGGTACTTGCTGGCGCATTTTCGGAAGAGGCCCCCCCTGGGCGGACGCCAAGGCGATCGGAAGGGGGCCAGTGGCCCGCCGTCACTGCAGCGTGGTTCTTGCCGTCAGCACCCATAATAAGGAAGTCAAATTCAATGCTAGTGAGTAGGCGCTCATAGTGTTCGTTATCGCATCACTACTTATGAGCGTCCACTCACCCAGCTTTGTTTAGTGAGCGGGTAGTCACATAGTAAATGGAACACCACCGCCCGCGCAAAATCGGACCTAAGCCTTTGACACATAGTAATTTATCCGCACCCAGTACCGCTGGAATCCGGGCAGATTACATTCCCTCCCAATGACTTTGCGCTCGATTTACGGTCACGACGCTTTGACCGACCGGCTGGAAGCCACCATCGCCTCCGGCCGGTTCCCACAAGTGGCCCTTTTTGTGGGACCGGCGGGGGTGGGTAAACAACGGCTCGCACTTTGGGTTGGCCAGGCTCTGCTCTGCGATGAAGGGCCTGGCAAGCCCTGCGGCCAGTGTGGCTCCTGCCGCCAGGTGGACGCCCTGAGCCATCCAGACGTGCATTGGTTCGTGCCGGTGGTCAAGAAAGGATCGGCGGGAGACGCGGAAAAGCAGATCGAGGCAACGCTGGAGGCCCTCGCCGAAATCATGCAGGAACGGAGGAATGCACCCCTCTACTTGCCGCCGGACCCCCGGGCGAGCCATGCCCTGGCTTCGGTGCGATTGCTCCATCGGCGGACGGCGGTCACCCCATTCCAGGGTCGGCGCAAGATCATCGTCCTCGGCGATGCCGAGCGCCTGGTGGTACAGGAATCCAGCCAGGAGGCCGCCAACGCGCTGCTCAAGGTGTTGGAGGAGCCGCCGACGGATACGACTCTGATCCTGACGGCTGCGCAGCCGCAGCGGCTACTGCCCACGATTCGGTCGCGGTGTGTACCGCTTCGGATCCGTCGAATCACCGACGACGCAGTACGTGATTTTGTGAAACGCGAGATGACATCCACTAAGTCCCGAGCGAATCTCGACCAGCTCGTTGCCCTCGCAGAAGGGCGAATCGGACGCGTTCTAACAAAGGCGGAATCTGGCGACGAGGCGGCACGGGCGGCCGAGCGGTTCATCTCCGCCGTGAGGAACGGACCCCACGCCTGGAGCGAACGAGTCCTGCTGCAGCCTCCCTGGGACGCTCGAGGGAGCTTCACGGCCATGCTCGATGCCCTGGCGATGCACCTGCGGGGCAATCTCGAGGAGGCCGCACGCCGCGGAGACCGCGGGGTCAGGAGGCAACTGGAGGCAGTTGCCAAGGTGGAGACGTTCCGCTCGGAGGCGCAGGGAAATGTGAACCCACAAGTCGCGCTAGCCGTGCTGGCATCTGAGGTGGACGGTCTCATATGAACCTCTCGCACCTCGACGCGGCAGGCCGTGCTCGGATGGTGGATGTAGGGGCAAAGCCGGAGACAGAGCGCAAGGCAGTTGCCGAAGGATCCATCGGTATGTCCCGCGAGGCATACGAGCTGGTGGAGAGCAGCTCAGGGCCCAAGGGTGACGTGCTCACGACCGCACAGCTCGCGGGCACCATGGGTGCCAAGAAAACGGCCGAACTCATTCCTCTCTGTCACGCCGTTCGCCTCGACCATGTGGAGGTGAGAGCGTCACTGGCACCGGATTTGCCAGGTGTGCTGGTTCAAGCGGTGGCGAAGGCGAGGGATAGGACGGGTGTGGAGATGGAAGCCCTGACGGCGGTGGCGATCGCATTGCTGACCGTCTACGACATGGTCAAGGCCACGGGGCACTCGATGGAGATCGGCGAGATTCGCCTTTTAGAAAAATTGGGCGGGACGGGCGGTGATTGGAAGAGGAGCCCAATACCGTAACCCCTTCTAGGGAGAGAGTAACACCGCATATGACGCAATTGGATTCCAGGTTGAGTTCTTCGCTGGCGGCGGCGCTGTGGGTCCCACGACCATCGCTATGGCGCCGGCTCGCCAAGACGCAACGATTAACCGTGCTAGGGGTCGGCATATTGGGTGGGGCGATATTGCTCGCTGCCACCGTCGGCGCCTCGTCGAGGCACACGGGCCTATTCTCGCCGGGTAGCATCTACGCTGGTACGGTATCGCTTCGGTGGGTAAACGGCTTCGAGCGGGCCCTCGACTCCACACGAGCCGAGTTGGTCCGGACACGAACCGAGCTTGCCCGTGCCCAGACGCTCATGGACTATTCGGCTCGGTTCAAGGTATCGGCGGATCTAGCCGGTGACATTCACGACATCGCGCTGCGGGAAGGTATCGATCCCGAGCTCGGGTTTCGTCTGGTGTACGTGGAGAGCCGGTTCAAGTCTCGCGCAGTAAGCTCTGCAGGCGCCTTAGGCCTCGCCCAAGTTTTGCCGAGCACCGCGCGCCTCTACCAGCCCGATTTGACCCTTGAGCAGCTGTTCGACCGCGAGACTAATCTCCGGATCGGTTTTCGCTATCTCCACTACCTCCTTCAGCGGTACGACGGAAACCTTCAGTTGGCTCTCCTTGCCTACAACCGAGGACCTGGGCGGGTTCAGAGACTCCTCGCGGACGGTATCGATCCGCGCAACGGCTATGCTTCCTCGGTCCTCGCTGGATACCAGCCCTCCACTTCCGGTTTCCAGTAGACCGCACTTTCTAGGACCGTTTTCTCAAGCCCCAGTGTCCGGCTGGATGTTCACAGCCGGAACCGATGCGCGCACGCCGCGGGTGCAGCGGGCGTGCGCGCCTCAATTACCTCGACGAAGATGTGCCGGAAGCCCTCGCTGTGCCTCTGCGTAAAACGAGGCACACGAGGCAGTTGTGCTGAGTTACGGGATAACGCGGAGTTGGTCCCCGACCCGCAGGAGAGTTTCCCCTCTAGCCATGCCGTTCCAACGCTGCAGATCACTCACCGTCACGCTATATCGTCGCGCGATCACCCAGAGCGTATCGCCTCTCCGAACCGCGTAGACACCACTGGCTGGAGGACGCCTTCGCGTGGTGGATACGGTTCGTCGGTAGCGGAGGCGGGGCAATGGCAGAGGCTCGACTGCCCCACGGCGGGCGGCCATGCTGACAGGGATGCTCAGGCGTTGACCAATCCGGAGGCTGCGCGGGCGCACTCCCGGGTTGGCGGCTCGGACGAAGCTCAGGGAGACACGATAGCGTTGCGCAATCTCACCCAGTGTCTCGCCACGCCTTACCGTATGCACGAGGAAGTTCACGCGTTCTGACGGCGGCAGGGCCGTATACTTTCTCGCCACCATCGTTCCTCGGTCACGTGGCACGCGGACGATGGCCTGCTCTCCAGGCGGAGTGACACCACGATAGTAGTGGGGATTGAGCTCCACCATCGCGGCCGTAGTGGTATCGGCCAGCGAGGCCAAGACGTCCAGGCCGGTCTGGTCGGCAACAACGACCTCGTCGAACACGAGAGGCGCCAGGGGTGTCACGCTATCGAACCCGATCGATGGGGCGTCTTTGGCGATTATGGCGGCGGCGATCAGCTTCGGCACATAGTCCCGAGTTTCCCGCCGCAGGTAGCGTCGATCGGATAGGGCGAAGAACGTTTCGTCGGAGAGGGAATCCTCGGGTTGCAGTCGCGCGAGCCCTCTCGTGACGCGAGTCGCCCCACCGTTGTAAGCGGCCGCCGCCAAGTACCAAGAACCAAACTGTTCCTTGAGATCCAGCAGATGGCGAGCGGCTGCGTCGGTGGACTTAAAGGGATCGCGACGTTCATCTACCCACCTATCAACCCGTAGATCGTACTCGCGGGCGGTTGAGACGATGAATTGCCACATCCCAACGGCCCGGGCTCGAGATACTGCCGTGTTGGAGTAGCCGCTCTCAATGAGTCCTAGATAGACAAGGTCCTCCGGGAGCCCGAACCTCCGGAACCGCGTCCGAATCATGCCCTCGTACCGCTCCAGCCGGCCAAGCCAGATCGTGAAACGATCACGCCATATCCCCGTGAAGGCATCGACGTAGTACTGCACCCGGCGATGGCTTGCGAACGATTCGACGTCGATGTCGAACGTCGGCGCACCCAAACTTGCCGTCCCCCCTCGCGAGTGTCTCCGCAGCGGCCTACTGTCGAGCTCATCAGCGGTCCCGTCGAGATCGGGGGGCAGCACGAATCCTCGCACCTGCTTGCCACCCTTCGCGAGAGTGCCGAACTCGAACTCGCGAAGCGCGTCGAGCGCCGCTTGATCGGCAACGGCCTCGTCGATACCCTCCTGGCCCGCGAACACCGCGGCTTCGCTGATGTCACCTGCTCCTGGTTCCGGCGCAGTCGGATCGGGCTCCGGCATCACCTGCGGCGTGCCGCCGCAGGCGCCGGCCACCAGTGCCGCCATTGCGAGGAGCAGCGTGTGTCGCAGCAAGTCGTCGCTCGAAATCATCGGGTGAACGTGGGATCAGTGAGGTAGCGGTTGGTGGCATTCAGGACTGCAATGGCCGCACCGCGCTCCACATCGCCTTCGGTCAGGTAGGAACCGACTAGCCGAATTCCCTCGGAACGGAAGAATGCCGAAATCGCCACAATGACCACCCTCGCGTCAAAGGCCTTCACGGCCTTCGCACCAAGCAATTCGAACGAGTGCCCCGGTTCGGCCGCTTGTTCCAAAGCGGTTAGGGACGCCTGGGCGGCGCACCGGAGGCAGCCAGCTGCAGAACTCTCGCCGTCTGCCGTTCCCGAATAGCTCTCTCCGGGCCGTTCGAGCAGCACTCGAGCACGACATCGATCCTCCGGAAGCTGCTCAAGACTGAACTCTGCGAACTTGAGGCGCTGCCCGGCCGCCATGGTCCAATCCTTTCACGCACCAAAACGCTGGGTGCGTCGCGCATCGAGGTGCGCTATTCAGCAATCCCGCCCATCCGTCTTCCTGCCCCGGGCTCGAATCCGACCTCGAGTTGCCCTTGTGTCTTCGCGTCCGGGGCGCCGAGCACGTCCACGTCGAGGCGTGGCTTCCCCCCATCATCCAACAGAGCAGAAACGAGAAGGATGCGCCCGTCATCCAGGGCCAGGCGCAGTTGGCGGCAGTCAGACCGGATCACCGCATTCTGTACAATCCGATCACGAAGCTGCTCGACGGCGTCAACGATACGGCGAAGGTCTTGTATGGAGGTGACCATCATGCTCGCCAGGCCCGACGATCAGCCCACGTGCTTAACCAGTACCCTGTGGAGCTCGTCGTCTGAGATTCTGTCGGCCTGTACAAAGAGCGAAGACTTCGATGCCGCCTCCAGCGGATACGGAGCCCAAAACGCACGCTGATCGCTATTCTCATCAACAGACCGGAACGAGAGCATGAGCTGCCACATATTCGCGCTGGCTCGCCGCTCTGCCGCCGCACGCACATGCCAGACTTCTCCGTCCGTGGCCAGCACTCTCCACGCCATCGACGCACCTCTAACCGGTTGAAATGGAGATCAAGCGGGGCGAATATGCTCGGTCCCGCTCAATCGGTCAAGAGGCCAAGCCCCAGCGCCACAAGGTCTTCCGCGCGATCCACGTCCCTACCCACGGGCAACGTCCCGAGCGATAGCCCGGCAGCCTCACAGGCGGCTTTGGTGGCCTCAAAAACCTTCTCGGTGCTCCAAGGGATCTGCGCGAAGAGCTCTGGACAGGCACGTGTCAGTCCGATCAAGTAGTACCCACCGTCTTCGGTGGGTCCCAGGACCACTTCAGCAGTCCTGAGGAGCTCCACGGCGCTCACTATGCTCCCCGCATCCACCCCGGGAGCATCCGCTCCAATGGCGATCGCGGGTCCCGCGTCCGCGTTGGCGAAGTGCGTGGCAAACGCGTATGTCAGGCGCCTGCCGAGGCCACCTCGCGGCTGCTCCCGGTACACGAGGTCGCCTAGCCACGACCGCATTTCAGATAATGCATCGGGAGGGTCGTACCACACCGTGATGTTTGACACAGGGGCTATCTGGCGCACCACACGCTGCCCTAGGGCGCGATAGACTCGTGCCGCCGCAGCATCACCTACCTCGGAGGCCAAACGCGTCTTCACAAATCCCGGCCGCGGAGCCTTGGCAAAGAGGAAGACGTCAGTCACATCCCCTCGGGTCGATACCAGCGGGCCAGCCGGTTCGGCGAGATCCCCACCATAAAGGCGCTCACGAGCGCCGTGTTGCGAAGCCAAGTCTTGCACGGACCTTCCCGCTGCCAGCGCCGGCTCGACACCAGCACCGTGGTCGGGAGGCGACGGAGAGACGTTTCGCGACGCAGCGCGCGAACCATCACGACATCTTCGAGCACAGGGATGTCCGGAAAGCCACCGACCTCCTCGAACAGCTCACGGCGAACGAGCAAGCCCTGATCGCCGTATGGAAGCCCTCCGAGCCTGTCACGCAGCAGGGCCCCGAACTCGAAGGTCCGGTACCAGAAGCCTGGCGAATCGATCGCTAGCCGCCACACGGCGGCTGTGGCGTTCGCATCAGCCACGGTTCGTTCGAGCGATTGAAGGGCTCCCGGGGAAAGGCGCACATCGGCGTGAAGGAAGCACAGCCAGCGGCCGCTGACGACCCGTGCTCCGGCATTCATCTGCGATCCGCGGCCTCGTGGGGCGATCAGCACCCTGGCGCCGGCCCGGTCGGCAGCCACGATCGTATCGTCAGTCGAACCTCCATCGGCCACGACCAGATGATATGGAATGGTGAGTTGGTGGAGATCCTCCAAGAGCCCGGGGAGGTACCGAGCCTCATTGAGGGTCGGAACGACCACCCCGACCCCCATCTATACCTAGCGGCCGCTCCAGACGGCCGTGTCGTTCAGGGTCCAGTCATAATCGTCGAAGGCCAGGCGAGTTGACCCGTGTTGCCGGATGTACTCGGCGTCGGGCTCCGGGATGTACTTCAGTAAAAATGCCAATACGCCCTCCTCACCCCCGAAGTCGTCCCCGTACCAGTCCAGAATCTTGTTTACGTGCACAACCGCCTCCGATCCCCGTTCCAGCCAGTATTGTGACGAATCCGACACGAACCTCGCAACCGCTGAGTCAAGCTCCCCATCCAAGCCGTCACCGGTGTAGGGGTTGGGGGCGAGCACCGGACAGGAGCGCGAGGCACAGTTGACGGCGAAGTGGATACGTGGTTCGCCCATGGGACGGATGATCTCGTGCTCGATCCCGTCGAGTGACCGCGTCTTGCCGGCCACATTGCAGAACTCGCGCTTCCAGGTATCGGGAATCTGTTGAATCGAGTTCGCGGGAACACCACGGACAACGTTCACCACGGCTCCAAGACCACCCCGTTTCTCGATGGGATAGTGGTCGATGACAAGCTTGATCGCGCAAGCGTTGTATGCATTGATCCAAAACGCGAGCTGTGCGTTGCGCGGAGCCCCTTCCACCACCCTCGGGGATGTGGCAGCCAGCTCGGCTAGGTAGTCCTCCAAGTCCCGGGGACCGGCTTTGAGGCTTGCATAGTCGAGAAAGACGCCCTGGAGATGGTGCTCGAGCACGCGTCCAAAAGTTGTGTGATCGGGGAGCTCCTGGCTGACGACGGGCGATGCAACTCCCGTCATGATGGCCATCCACAGGAGCTTCTTCATGGCGACACCTCTGAAGACGATTGCGCCGACAACCGGAAGCCGAGCTTCCGCGCAACCAGCGGCACAAGGCTGAGCATCAGGAACAGGCCTGCAGCAATCCACAGACGCGTGCGTGCATCTTGGCTCGCCTGCGTCGACCCCTGGATGAGCGCATCCGCAAAGAACGTATACACCAGCGTTCCCGGAAGGATACCGACGACCGTGGCGATGGCATAATCCCTCCACTTAAGGCCCGTGAGGCCCGAACCGAAGTTCAGCGCATTGAAGGGGACAAGCGGGACAAGCCGCAGTATCAAGAGCCCGAAGAGACCGTGCTTCACCGTGGCACGGTTCAGGCCTTCTATACGCTTGCCGCCGAGTCGCTCCACACCCTCCCGACCCAAAGCCTTGGCAAGGAGAAACGCCGCATTCGCTCCGATGTTTGCACCGATCGAATTGAGTAACGCCCCGAATCCAAATCCAAACAGCGCTCCCCCGGTGATGGTAAGCGCAGAGCCCGGCAGCGCCAGGGCGGTCGCCGTCGCGTAGACGATCACAAAGACCACCGGGGCCCAGGCAGCCCCCCGCACCGTCCCGATCGCCGAGGCGATACCCTCACGCGATACGTATTCACCAACCGGTGTCACGCGAACGATCAACGCGGCAGATCCCAGGATCAGCACCAAAATCAGCAGCTTGATATACGGCTTGAACCGTCCTACGTCAGCCACCGAACCACCTTTCTCAAGAACGAACCGGAGCGCCCTGCAAACTTCTCGCGATAGTAGCTGTCTGCAGCTCGTTTGACGCCCTCGACCATCGTTGGGTAGGGGTAAACGATCTGGGATAGCTGAGGAAGGCGAATCCCGCGTCGCATCGCCAAGACCAGCGGCATGATGAGGTTGCCGGCACCACTAGCGACCACCGTGGAGCCGA
>JBDHDY010000046.1:0-11631 GCA_039591275.1 Gemmatimonadota bacterium
GGGTTGGGGCGCAAGGTGAACGAATTGCTCGATGGCAACATTCCCGCTGGTGTTTTGGCCGCACTACGGGAAAGGATACCGCTACTCGGCGGCCGGTAGGGGCGTCGCAAGCCACGCACCTCTACGAAAGGTCTCTCGAGCTCGTGCTCTGATCCCGCTGGCAGACACCGGCGTTCGCTGTCATGTTTCGTCGTTCTCCTACCGAGTGCAAGGATCCATGCTCACCATAACATTGACCCTGTTATTGGCAGCGGGCGTTCAGCAGGCACCCGATACTGCCTACGCTCGCATGGTCCGCGAGGCTACGACCGATGAGCGCTTCCTTCCGGCGAGCGTTGCAACGATACCATTGAGCGAAACCGTCCCTTCGCCCCTCGATCACTTCGGCGTCATCGCCGGCGCTCCGGGCGTGGCTCACCCCACTGCCGAATCCTACGGGTACCTCCGCACGCTGGCCGCGGCGAGTCCCCGCGTGGCGGTGCAGACCGTCGGCTCCAGCTTGGGCGGACGCGAGATGATCATTGTCATCATCGCCGACGAAGCGACCATGCGAAACCTCGATCGAGTAAAAGCGGATCTGGGTGCTTTGGCCGATCCCCGGCGCACAGACCAAACGGCGGCGGAGCGGATCATCGCGCAAGCCAAGCCGGTCTACTACGTGCAAACGGGGCAGCACGCACCCGAAATGGGACCGCCGGAGATGATCCTGGAGCTCGCCTACCGCCTGGCTGTCTCGGAGGACCCCGCGATTCGGCGGATTCGGGAGAACGTCGTCACCCTCATCAACCCGGCCATGGAGCCCGACGGCCGCGACCGTCAGGTGGAGTGGTACTATCGGCACACGAAAGGGCGCGAGCGCCTGGACGACGGCTTCCCACGCTCCGTGCCGTATTGGGGCGATTACGTCTATCACGACAACAATCGCGATGGGATCCAGATCTCGCAGAACATAACGAAGGCGAGCTACCGGACGTACTTCGAGTGGCATCCGACAGTAATGCACGACCTCCACGAGTCCGTCCCCCTTTTGTACATCTCGATCGGCACGGGTCCGTACAATCGTAACGTCGATCCGATCCTTGTCACCGAGTGGCAGACGCTCGCCAATTGGGACGTGCAGAGTCTCACGGCACAGGGCGTTCCCGGCGTCTGGACCTGGGGGTATTACGACGGCTGGTGGCGCGGATATCAGACATGGATCGCGGCAAACCATAACGGGATCGGTCGCTTCTTCGAAACTTACGGCAACTCCGGCGCGGACACCTATCTGCGGGATCTCAGGGGCAGTCGCTTCGCCGGGGATTCCGTGACGAGCACGCAATGGTATCGCCCGTGGCCGCCGACGAAGAAAGTTCTGTGGTCTCTGAGGAACAACACGAACCTCATGCAGGCGGGAGTGCTCTCATCGCTCGACTACGCAGCGCGAAACGGAAGGGAGCTGCTGCGGAACTTCTGGCAGAAGGGTGCCAACAGCGTGCGCCGCGGACTCACCCAAGCACCGCACGGCTTCGTGATCCCCCCATTCGAAAACCAGCGTGATCCTCGCCGCGCAGCGTATCTCGTCAACCAAGTGATGCGTCACGGGATCGAGGTACACCGCTCGACAGACACTCTCCCCGGAAGTTTCGTCGTGTTGCTGAATCAGCCGTACCGAGATTTCGCAGTGGACCTCCTGACGCGGCAGGACTACCCTGCCGAGGCCGAGTTTCCTCCGCCCGACGTCGCCTGGACCCTGGGGCTGATTTATGGGGTCGAGGTCCAGGCCGTGGACGATTCGACCGTGTTCGCCTGGCCCGGCCTACAGTTACTCGAGGACACCGTGGCTTTCCACGCTCAGACCACCATCCGGACCGACGCGGGGAACAGTGGGCGCTCGACCTGGCTCATGCGCTATGCCGCACAGGCCGAAGCGCTGCCGGCGCTCTTCGCCCTGCGAGAACGTGAGCGACGGGCACAGGCGTTCGCCGCTGAGGCCCCTTTCAGCACTCAGGACGGGACGTGGGATGCGGGTACCATCATTCTGGAGAACCTCTCCGCCGCTGGCGCCGGTTGGCTGGCACACGAATTCGGACTACCCCTCACGCAGACCGACGGCGTGGATGTACCACGCCATCCCCTCGACCTTCCCCGGATTGCCGTTTATCACACGTGGATATCAACGCAGGACGAGGGGTGGATACGCTATTGGCTGGACCAGCTCAATGTGCCGTTCACGTCGATTCACAAAGACGACCTCCGGGCCGGCCAACTCAAACGGCGCTTCGACGTCATCGTGGTCCCTGCTTCCAGGGGAGACGTGTCTAGTTGGATCCACGGAATCGACTCCAAGTGGGGACCGATCCCCTACACCGCCACGGCGGAATTTCCCTCCCATGGCACACCGAGCAGCACTCCGGACATGACGGGCGGGCCCGGATTCGCCGGCCTCGGGGAGCTGGAGAAATTCCTGGACGAGGGGGGAACCGTAATCGCGATGGGTAATGCCGTGCGGTTCGTTACGGAGACCGGATTGATCAGGGAACTCACGCCACACAATGCGGCCGGACTCTTTCACCCGACGTCGGTCGTCCGCGCAAAGGCGCGGCGGCCCGATCACCCCATTCTGTATGGCTACCCCGAGGTCATGCACCTTCTCAGAGGCAACGGACCCCTGTGGAGGACGGCACAACGGGATCGTCACACGATCGTGTTGCAGTACGGTATGCAACCGCTACCCGACGAGCGCGACACCGTACTCAGCGAGATCATGGGCATGCCCTCAAGGGAGATGAGCACCCCTTCGGCCAGCCCAGCGGTCCACCAGCCCGCCGGTTCGCCCGGTGGGGAGGGGTCGGGGCGATACGTTCTTAGCGGCATGGTGCGCAACAGCAACGCTATCATCGGACACGGGGCGATCTTCGACGTCCCGGCCGGGGCAAACGAGGTAGGCCGGGTCATCGCTTTTTCCTTCAACCCAATGCACCGATATCTCAACCACCATGATGCACCCATGGTCTTCAACGCGATCCTCAACTGGAACGACAGGGTCGGGGGTGACGCGGCCGTGAGCTCGGGCGGGAATTAACCTCCTCAGTCTCCCGTGACTCTTGCTTACCACATGTTCTGGAAGTTGCTACTTTCCTCCCGTCCATCCCTTATGGAGAAGACCATGCAACGAATTACGTTCACCGTCGTAGCGCTAGTGTTGGCATTCCCCGTCAACACAAGGGCACAAGAGTTCTTTGGGGCGGAGCGAGAAGTGTGGGATTTCATCGAGCGGTGCGCCGACACAGACGATTTCGGCGAATTCCGCGCTTGTTTTCACGACGACTTCTCCGGATGGAATTACAACGAGTCAATGCCGCGGGGAGTCGGCAACCTGGAGACGATTGGCCGGTACATGTTCGATCAGGCCGACGTACGCGCCATCGAGTTGCGGCCCATCGAGGTACGGGCGTACGGCAACTTCGCCTTTGCCCACTACGTCGTGATCATCGTTGATGGTCACCCCGATGGATCCCTGCGGACGTATGAGGAACGCTGGACGGATATCTTGATCAGGGAAAACGATCGTTGGTATTGGATTGGCGACCACGGCGGCCCCGTTCCCAACAGCCAATAGGGAAAAACGTGACCGGGGTGGCTAGGGTCTGTCGCCCCCGTCCACCACGCTCTCCAACTCGCGAAGCATCTGTTGTGCCCCGGTGTTGTTCGGGTCGAATTCCACTGCGTAGCGCACCGCCGCCAGGGCGTTGTCGAGCTCGCCCACCATGAAATGCGAACGTGCAAGATAGTAATGCGCCCGACCAAGTCCGGGGTCGGCGCTGACGGCTAGTCGGTACTCACCAATCGCTTGCCGGTATTCGTTGCGCCGCAAGTATATGTTGCCCAGGTTGAAGTGCGCCAAGGCCTCATTGGCATTGAGTGCCAGGGCGTTCCGGTACGCCGTTATGGCCTCCTCGTCGCGCGCCTGCGCTTCTAGCGCTACACCGAGGTTCACGTAGGCGAGGGGCTGGTTGGGATCGACCGCCAGGGAACGCTGATAGTACTCGACGGCGCGGTTGTAATCCCTCACAAGGCGGAAGGCTTGGGCAAGATTGTGAAGAATGCTGGCACGTTGCGGCAGCACTTCGAGCGCCTTGTTGTAAACCACGATGGCGGCCGTCACTTCACCCCGTGAGCGGTACTGGTCGCCGAAATACCCGAGAGCCACAGCCCAGCGTTTCCGCACGTCGCCATCGCGATCCCCGAGAGATTCGAGTTGCTCGGCCAAGAACTTGCGCACTTCGAGATCCTCCCCTCGGGCAAGGTGCAGCGCCGCAAGCGAGATGGATTGCACATCCAGATCCGAGCTTTGCGCCAGCTCTCTGAGTGAAGCCACGATTGTCGGTTCGAGGTGGGCCATGTTGGGCCGCAGGTATTCCTCGAGAAGGTGGTTGAGCGCCGCTACCTGACCGATCGTGTGCGGCGGCTCTTGATGAAGAGGAATATCCGCCGCGGGCCGCCCACCCTGCTGCGCTTCCACGAGCCCCGCGATAATGTCCTTGTGCGGCTTGAGCTCACCCCACCACTCCTTGGTCGCGCGCTCCAGCGAATCCAGGGTCATGTCCTCGTGGCAGGGCGAGCAAGCGTCCATGACGCCGAGCTGATTGTCGAAGGCCGGCCGAGGAATGGGGATGGTGTGGTCGGAGCGAGCGAACCGCAATTCGTTTCCAAGCAACGGGTGTTGCAGATAAGGCATGTGACACGCGACGCAAACGCTCCCCTCAGAATCTGGCTCATGGAACGTGTGCCGCTGGACGTCATCGGCCTTGCTCGGGTGGCAATCGAGGCACTGACCGTCGGAGAACCTGCTTTCGAGAACCCTGCCGTAAATGTCCCAATACTCCCCCGTATGGGGGTCGTGACAATCCACGCATGTCATCGACCCACTTAGGTAGCAATCGCTATACAAGTGGTTTTGCTGATAGGCAAACGTGCGAATCCGACCGTCAGCGAAGAACGGGTTTTCGAACCCGACGAGCGACGATTTCAAGGAGTAGTGTTTTTCGAGCTCGTGACCGGGAAGATACCCCGGCTCGATCATGTCCTTGACCGCGTGACACCGGAAGCACACCTCCAGGGATGCGTCTTTGCTGAGGGTCGTCAGAACCTGGATGGCCATGTCCTCAGTGTCGTCGAGCTGCTCAGCATCAGCGAGTTCCACATGTCGCTTCCCCGGACCATGGCACGACTCGCAGTTTACCGTGAGGCTCATGATCTTGGTGTCGTAGCGTCTGGCCTGAGGGTCGAACTCCAGCAGGATCTGACTGCCGTGGCATTCCTGGCAGTTCCCCCATTGTGCATCGGTTCCCAACACCCGGAGGGGCGGCCAGTCTCCGCAGTCGGCGAGCCTCATCTCCTCGGTGACGGGGATCCATCCCTCATCGGTGCGCGTGTTGGTGTTGCAGAACCACACGCCCTCCTGGCGAATGAAGTCAAACGGAAGGAACCGCACGGTCCCGTCAGGATAGAGCGAGACGAAGCCCTGCGTGCCCCCGCCCACCATGTGCCCACCACCAATCACCCCGTCCACACGAAACTCGACGGGATCGCGGTATTCCTGCTCGACGGTGAAGAGATAGTCGCCCCGTCCGTTTATCCAGGGAGTCACCACCGCGTCTGCGAACCGGATCGGGTTTCCGTCGAACTGGGCAATGATTACGTCAGGACCCGGCGCCCCACCCGCTCGCCCGTGCGTTGAACCCAGCCACGCCTCGTACTGCTCCTCATGGCATTCTTCACAGGACTCAGAACCCGCGAAGTCTTCGAAGACCACATCCGATTCCTCAGTCGAAATGCCCGGACGCGGAGGCGGGAACTCGATACGGGCGTCTGACCGCGAATCCATGTACTTCCACGCGCTCCACCCGAGTATCGCAACGAGCGCGAGAGCCGCCGTGATCAAGAAACCACCCTTCCATGATCCAGCATGGCTCGTAGGCGGCTTCTCTTCCACAACGGGCTCAGGTTCAGGGGCAGGCGTAGCCGGCTCTGCCGTTCTCCGAGTCGACCGGTGAGAGCGGTGCTTCTTCTTTCGCGCCATTACGTCATCTCGTGTCCTTCACACTGTCCAACACGGATATTAGCGCGGGATCCGGAGATCATCCCGCGACCACTCCGGCCCCTCGCACTCACACAGCTCGCGCATGTAACGAACGAGGCTGCGAATTTGCTGTGAAGACAAGATCTCGCCAAATGACGGCATCCGGTGACTCTTATCGAGAATGTACGCGCCCGCATGAATCCCGTCGAACAAGGTGTCGTCGGGCCGCGTGGCCATGTGCTCACCGTCGGTGTGCCGCGTAGGCTCCACCGGGAGAAAGGGAACATTGAACCCATCACCCTCGCCACTAGGGCCGTGACACATCGCACAGTAGCGACTGTACAACCCGGCCCCGGTCGACAAATCAACGCCGTACCTCTGGGGTTCATAATCGAGGACCGAGGAATATCCTCGCCGTTCCAGCATCTGCGCGTCAGAGGTGGCTTGCAGCGGCCTGCTCGCCAGGTAGCTCGCGAGTAGCTCATAACGGTTCTCTACCATGAGCCGCTTGGGCATCACCGTCTCCGGGACCTCCTCCTGGGGATCGCGAATGATGGCGTGGACGTACACCGGCCTGAGCCGCGCGCTGGTCAATGACAGGTCCGGCGCAATCCTGCCACCCTCGCCTTCCAAACGGTGGCACCCCAGACACGAGTATTTGCGCTGTAAGAACCCTTCCGCCTTAGCCTTCAGAAAAACCGTGAGGGTGTCCGGGGACGGAATGTCGTCGGCCGGCCGCTCACCTTCGAGTTGCGTAGCGAGCGAGTCCACTTCCACGGAGTCCAGGGAGTAGTCGGGCATGCGGCTCCCGGTTCCGGGATGAAAACCATAAGGACGGACCGCTTCCGGTCGTGCAAGATATTGTCGCAACCACTGCGGCCGGAGACGTTCACCCGCATTCGATAGATCCGGCCCAACCTCCTGCCCTGACTCCGTGGCATGGTCGTGACAACCAGCACAGTTGAGGGCTTGAAAGACCGCTGCGCCCGTCTCCGCTGTCACGCCCGGGTACCGTGCTCGGGCTTCCTCCAGGGCACTTTCTTGCTCCAGGCGCTGGGCCTCGTCGCCCGCCTGGAGGTACAGCGTTACCACTCGCAACTTCCGCTCGGCGTCCACCACAAGATCCGAGAGCTGCGCCTGCTCACCCCTGCGGTAGTAGAACAGCGCCGGCATGGTCGTCTGGGGATCGAAAGCGTAGGGAACGGCCAAGTAACGGCGCACCCAATCCCTCTTGAGCCGCGAGCCGACCTCCGCAAGCTCAATGGCTCGTGACGCACCCTCGCCGTCGATCGTGTGGCAAACGACGCACCCCAACTCTACCCTCACAAGCCTGCGTCCCTCATCAGGTCCGGTCGGGGGTGCGGAGCCATCCCACGATCTCAGCAGCCGCACAGATGCCTCGTCTGGAATCGTGGACAGTGTTTCCAGATAGAGCGCGAGCGCGAGACGCTCCCTCTCATCCAGGTGAAACGACGGCATCCGAGACCGTCCAATGTGGAGCCGTACCCTGGCGGGGTTCTCGAGATACGAGAATAGGAACGAGGTCTGATACCGTAACCCGGCGTATGCTAGAGAGGGGGCCCGCGCTCGGATCAGATCCGCCTCGGGAAGCCCACCGTGGCAGGTACCGCACCCCAAGGCCGCCACCAGATCCGCACTGTCGACCGGCTGCTGCACCTGGGACGCTGGTGACGCCCCGGTAACCAACCCACCGGCAGCAAGCTCGCCGAACGCCCATCGGCCGCCGACCGTTGCGCCAGCAAGCAAAGAGACGAGTACGAGGGCTATCGCTCTACGATTCATGGAAGGAGCGAAAGGTCCAAGAAACCAGGTCACGCGTCAAGCACGCCCGTCCGTGTTGAGTTCGTGTGCCCCTTCATAATAGGCTCATGATCCGCTCATCGTGCAGGCGTAGCTTCGGAAGAACAAGAAGACCGCGCCGAATTATTCCTTTATTAATAGGCCATTGATACACGGCATTGATGGGACAGGCCAAAGTCGTCGCGAGGAGGAGGTTGTGAAGAACAATGAGACGAATTACTGCTGAACTCACGTCCGGCACCGTCGTTCATCTCGCTGACGGGCGACACGAGTGGCGTTCCGACGAACCCCCAGAGGCGCGGGGAACGGATACGGGGCCGAACCCGTACGAACTCCTGCTGAGCTCCGTCGCGGCCTGCACCTGCATCACGCTGGCACTGTACTGCCGCCACAAGGGTATTCAGCTCGACTCGGTCAGAGCCTCGTACACTCACGAGCGTGTCCACAGTGACGACGCGGACGGGTCCGACCAGCCCAAAACCAAACACATCGATCAGATCAGCGGCGACGTCACGATCTCCGGGGAGTTCTCCGAGGCGCAGCGGAAGCGTCTGGCCGAAGTGGCAACCCGCTGCCCCGTGCACAAGACTCTGGCGAACGGCGTGGTGTTTGACGATGCGGTAAGGTTTGGATAGAGGGAGGAGGGAGCGGGAGAACGGTAGGGGCGCAGCATGCTGCGCCCCTACCGCTCCCCGCTCCCTCCTCCCCAATCCCGCCGTAACCCCTCCAAAAACTCCGCCACCACATCACGCACGTCCCGGCGCTCAACATCAACGAGATAGTTGAGCCGGCGCATACGGTCGGCCGAGATGGTTCCACCAAGATCTCTTAGCACATCGCGAAGAACTGCATGTCGTTCCACCGCCGCCCTGCGGACTACGGGCGCTGCGTCGTATGGTGGGAAATACCGAAGGTCATCCTCCAGCTGGAACAGATCGAGGGCGGCGATCTGGCCGTCGGTCGAATTCCCGGCTACGATGTCCACCGTTCCGTCAGCCAGCGCGCGGTACATGAGTCCTGGCTCCATGCCCGCAGGCGTTCCGTCGAGCTCGAGCCCGTACCATTCCAAGAGCCCCGGGTAGCCATCCTCTCGCCCGAGGAACTCGTAACCGAAACCTCCGCGCCATTCGGTGGCGTAGGGTACCGCCTCGGACATTTTCGTCAGGTTGTGACGTCTCGCGGTCTCGCCGCGGATCAGCATGGCAAACGTGTTCTCGAACCCGAGCGCTCCCGTCCACAGCAACTGCCATCGCTCGGCGTACACTGAATCCACCACGGCCCGCACGCGCTGGGGGTCGCGCTCCGGTGGGAACTCGAGGATCGCGGCGTACGCGGTTCCCGTGTACTCAACATAGACATCCAAGTCACCAGCCAACATCGCCTGATGGCAAACGAACGAGCCCCCCAAATTGAGCTTCCGCACCGCCGGCACACCCCGATGCTCCACCTCCTGAGCAATGATCTCTCCTAGAATGACCGATTCGGTGAAGTTCTTGGATCCGACAACCACCCCATCCCTCGCACTACAAGCCAAACTCAGGCTTCCGAGGAGCAAAACGAGGAGTCGGTGGACCAGCGCGACTCCAGATCCCCACCCCCGGGCGGTCCCACCCCTCGCTCCACCCCTCCCGGCGGACGGGCGGACGGGCGGACCGACCACCCCTCCCCCTGCCCCGCCGGGCGGACCCCCGCCCCCCGCCACACCACCCGGGCGGTCAGGCGGTCGGGCGGACCGTCCCCCTCCCACCTCGCCCATGGCTAGCCCAAAGGATCGGTGGTGGCTGTGCCGTAGCTGCCCGCCAGCCCGCCAGCCCGCCTGGGCGGTGTGCGGCATGGGGTGGGCCCGCCCGACTACTTCCCCCTCCAATCCAACCTCCGCTCAAGCAGATGAAGGCCTCCGTCGACGAGCAGTGCCAGCAGCGCCGCGGGCACGGCCCCAGCCAAGATCACCTGGTGGTTCACCATGGAAACACCGCGAAAGATGAATACACCGAGTCCACCCGCCCCGATCGCCGCCGCGATCGTCGCCACCCCAACGCCGATGACCGTGGCGATTCGCAGACCCGCGAGTATCACCGGCACGGCAAGCGGTAACTCGACAGATCTGAGAATCTGCAGGTCGGTCATGCCGAGCCCCCTTGCAGCTTCTTTCACCGACTGCTCCACCCCTATTATGCCGGCATAAGTGTTCCGAATAATTGGTAGCAGAGCGTACACGACGAGGGCCACGATCGCCGTCCGGGCGCCGATGCCGCCAATGAACGGAAGGGGGATGAGAAACCCGAACAGCGCGAGGCTGGGGATGGTCTGAAAGACGTTCGCCGTCCCCAGCACGGGAGCCCTGAGCCTGGCCGAGCGGGTTATGGCGATCCCCAAGGGGATGCCCACCCCGGCGGCGATGCCCGTGGAGGCTCCCACGAGCATGACATGCTCGAGGGTGCGGACCCAGACCTCCGTGCTGTTGCGCACCATGAAGTCGAAGAAGCTCACAGGGCTCTCCGGAACGCGAGCACGCCTGGCTCGTCTGAGGATCGAAACTCTTCGAGCGTTCCCAGGAACGTGACGACGCCCCCGTCGAACAGCGCTATCCGCGTGGCCAGGGCCACGGCCTCACGCACGTCGTGCGTAACGAAGATGACGGTCTTGCCCAACCGCGCGGCGAGACTCTTGAACTCGTCCTGGAGATCCGATCTCGTTATCGGATCAACCGCCCCGAACGGCTCATCACAAAGCAGAATTGGGGGATCGGCGGCCAAGGCTCTGGCAACGCCCACCCGCTGGCGCTGCCCACCGGAGAGTTGGTGGGGATAACGGCCGGCGAAATCCTGGGGTGGCAGTCCCACGAGATCGAGAAGCTCTGTGACCCTGGCCTCGACCCGATCCTCGGACCACCGCTCGAGACGAGGCACCACGGCCACGTTGCGCGTCACCGTGAAGTGCGGAAAGAGCCCCACATCTTGGATCACGTAGCCGATACTGCGGCGGAGGCTCGTAGGATTCCAGTCTATCGTGCTCCTGCCGTCCACCATGACCGTGCCGGCGCTCGGGTCGATTAGCCGATTGACCAGACGAAGCGTTGTGGTTTTTCCGGAGCCGCTTCGCCCCAGACAGACAAGGGTCTCCCCCCGGCGGACGTCGAAGGTGACTGGTCCCACCAGTAGTTGCCCGTCGACCTCGAAGCAGGCATCCCGGAACTCTACGGCTAGGGCTTTCACCAGCACGGATCATCGGTCTTCATGGTTGCGGCATGCCCTTCCAGTGAACGCTGCACGTCATCTGCAGGAACTCAGGGAGCGGGTTTATTATAAGGGCTCACATCGGTCCCGGGATGCTTCACATGCGCGGACTGTTAGCCCGAATCCTCATTACCGCCTTCGGCTTGTGGATGGCCGATTCTTTGCTCGATGGAATGAGCTTCGGCGATATGCCGAGCTTGTGGATCGCCGCACTCCTCCTGGGGATCGTCAACGCCGTTGTCCGCCCCCTGGTGGTCATTCGCCGCACTCCTCCTGGGGATCGTCAACGCCGTTGTCCGCCCCCTGGTGGTCATCCTGACGTTTCCCATCACGCTGATAACCCTCGGCCTTTTCCTGCTCGTGATCAACGGCGCCATGCTGTTCTTGGTGGCCGTGATGATGCCGGCCTTTGAGATTTCCGGCATCGGAACGGCGATGCTGGGCGCGATCATCGTGGGTCTGACAGGCTGGGTTGCCAACGGCTTCGTGGGCAACAAGGGAAAAGTGGAG
>JBDHDY010000047.1:0-22874 GCA_039591275.1 Gemmatimonadota bacterium
GACGGCGTGGTGCGTTCACTCC
The DNA here is from genome assembly GCA_039591275.1 of Gemmatimonadota bacterium. Lineage (GTDB taxonomy): Bacteria > Gemmatimonadota > Gemmatimonadetes > Gemmatimonadales > GWC2-71-9 > JBDHDY01. The sequence continues at coordinate 23 of JBDHDY010000047.1, forward strand.
AGGAGCGGGGGTTCATTGATATCGTTGGTCGTGGGGAGGGGTTGGGCCGACCTCTCTTGTACGGAACGACAGCTTACTTTCTCGAGATGCTGGGCCTGAAGGATCTTTCGGAGCTTCCCAAGCTGGACGAACTTTCAGTTGCCCTGCGGCCGCTTGCGGACATATCGGAAGAGTGACCGCGATGCGGCTGCAGCGGGCGCTGGCGCGGGCGGGCGTGGCCTCGCGTCGCCGCGCGGAGGATCTGATCCGAGCGGGGCGTGTACGAGTCAACGGCCAGGTGGCCGAGCTGGGATTGACGGTCGATCCAGAGCACGACGCCATTATGGTGGGCAGCAAGCGGGTTCGGATCCCGGATGCGGTCTGGATCGCGCTCAACAAGCCGGTGGGGTATGTGGTGTCACGCAGGGACGAGAAGCGGCGGTCAACCGTTTTTGAACTGATACCGGACATACCGGGGCTTACGTACGTTGGCCGGCTGGATGTGATGACGGCCGGCCTTCTGCTCTTAACGACTGACGGTGCCGCCGTTCACCGATTGACCCATCCGAGCTATGCCGTCGAACGGTCATACCGGGCCATCGTACATGGTCGTCGGGCAGAGGACATCCGGCGAGCCCTCTCGCGACCTATAGTGATCGATCGGCGACCGGTGAAGATCCTCCGGTACCGAGTGCGAGCTAAGGGACGTCGAAGCGACATCACGTTGGTGCTGACGGAAGGCCGCTATCGGATCGTGCGGCGACTTTGCGACCAACTCCAGGTCAAGGTCGAGCAACTCGTGCGTTTGAGCCACGGGCCCGTGCAACTCGCCCGGCTAGCTCCGGGTCGGTGGCGCTATCTCACGGCGGTGGAGCGGGGCTCGTTGCGCCGGCTCTGTGTCGAGTCGTGACTTTCACTGTGGAAAGAACAACGTGGATCTTCGAGATAAAACCGTATTGATTCTGGGTAGTGGCCTGGTTGGCCGCGCCGTGGCTCGTCAGTTGCTGGCGCTCGGACCATCTAGGATCGTCTTGGTCGCCCTCTCCGAGAGCGAGGTGCGTGAGGCGGCGGACTACCTCGAGGCAGAGCGTGGCGACACGATCGTGGAAACGGCGTGGGGCAACGTGTTCCTGCCGGCACAGATTGCACAACGCTCTCGGCCTGAGGTTCTGGCCGATGAACAACTGCGGGACCTCGTCATTGGCGATCTCTTCGGGGATCTGACCGATGAGGTGCTCGAACGAAGCTTCCTCTTTCAGCTGTTGCAGCGATCCCGTCCCGAAGCCGTCGTGGACTGCATCAATACCGCGACGGCTTTCGCATATCAGGACGTGTTTCACAGTGCTCGGGACCTGCTCGAGGCGGTGCGCGGTGGAGAGGTCCACCGGGAGCAGATTGAACGACATACGCTGACTCTGACGATGCCGCAGCTCATTCGGCACGTGCAGATTGTCGTTGAAGGCCTGCGACGCGCTGGGACGGAGTCATATGTCAAGATCGGAACAAGTGGCACTGGAGGAATGGGGTTCAACATCCCTTACACCCACTCCGAAGAGCGGCCATCTCGGATGCTCCTGACGAAATCCGCCATAGCGGGTGCGCATTCGTTGTTGCTGTTTCTTATGTCCCGGACACCTGGGGCTCCCTCCGCGATTGAGATCAAACCGACAGCGGCTATCGCGTGGCGGAGCATCGACTACGGCCCGGTGCGGCGTGGTGGCAAGGCGATCGCACTGTGCGATTGTACGGAGCCTGTGCCCGTCAATGAGGCTTTTGCACCGGCTTCGGCGGTTTGGCAAGACCTCGAGCGACCACTGGAATCGGTGTTCATCGATGTGGGCGAGAATGGGGTCTTTGCGAAAGAGGAGTATGAAACGGTGACGTCGCTCGGGCAAATGGAGTTCATTACGCCTGAGGAGGTGGCGGAGTACGTGGTGATGGAGTTGTCGGGTCGACCGACTGGCCGAGATGTGGTCGCCGCCCTGGATGCGGCAACTGCCGGGCCCACGTATCGTGCCGGCATCCTGCGGGGGCCGGCCCTCGAGCGGCTCGAGCGGTTGGAGGCTGAACATGGGGTGCGTTCAGTGGCGTTCGAGATGCTGGGGCCTCCAAGGCTTTCGAAGATGCTCTATGAGGTCGACATCCTGTCACGCCTACGAGAAGATGTCAGAAGTCTGGCAGAGAGCGATCCTCAAGAACTCTCGGACGAGGCGGTCGCGCTACTGGGGTGCGACAAGGAGATCCGCTCGGTCATCCTCTCAGTTGGGCTTCCCATTCTGGTCCCCGGCAGAAAGGTTTATAGGGGTGAGAACGTGATTGTGACCCCGGAGGACGGGGTCGATCTCGACAAGATCGCTGCCCGCGGGTGGGTCGATCTTCGGGCGTCATCCTGTGAAACGTGGGTCGAGCGGGCCCGTCGGATAGTTGTGCAAGCCGACCAGCGCCGCACGGCTGACGCCGGATCCGGGAGTGACGTGGCCTGGAACGCGATCGAACCAGAGGACCCGATCGCTCCAGCGCATTTCATTCGGTGGGTGTTCCGCTTTGAGGACGGTGGCGAGCGAATCAAGCGTTAGCTGACTAACCGGCGCAGCACGGAATAACCGGCACGGCTACTGACCCTAGCATCCGCCGTGCTCGCTGTCCGCGAATTCCTACACAAGCCGCCCGAGCGGCGGCGATGGAGGCAACGGGTGACATCGGGGACTCTCAAATCGAGCGATTCTGCGGTTTCCGCCGCCGTCGTTCAAGAGGTTGCCAAGAGAGTTGTGGGTCAGGAGGCCATGGTCGAACGGTTGCTTATCGGCCTGCTGACGGGCGGCCACATTCTCTTGGAGGGCGTGCCGGGGTTGGCGAAGACCCTTGCCGTGAGCACTCTGGCCGAGACGATTCGCACGGTCTTCCAGCGGATCCAATTCACCCCGGACCTCCTGCCTGCGGACATTATCGGTACCATGGTCTTCGACCAGAAGACCGGAGAGTTCCATCCCAAGCGCGGTCCGCTGTTCGCGAACATAATCCTCGCCGATGAGGTCAACCGGGCTCCCCCCAAAGTGCAATCAGCGCTGCTGGAAGCTATGCAAGAAAAGCAAGTCACGATCGGCGGGGAGACATACAAGTTGGAAGAGCCGTTCCTAGTGCTCGCAACGCAAAACCCCATCGAGCAAGAGGGGACCTACGCGCTGCCAGAAGCGCAGCTGGACCGTTTCATGTTGAAGGTTCACGTTGGGTACCCCAACCGTGAGGAGGAGAAGGAGATTCTCTGGCGTATGGCCGGTGGCCGCTCCATCTCAATCTCCGCCGTCGGAGACCCGGCCGACATCCTTGCCCTGCGGCAGGCGATTGGCGAGCTGTACATGGACCAGAAGATCGTCGACTACATCGTTGACGTAGTCCGTGCTACGCGAGAACCACACACAGTCGGACTGCACGACCTGAAACCCCTCATTGCATTTGGTGCAAGCCCGAGGGCATCGATTTATCTCGCGCAGGCCGCTCGTGCCCATGCATTTATGCGAGGTCGGGCGTACGTCATCCCCGAGGACGTCAAAGCAATGGCCCCCGACGTACTGCGTCATCGGGTACTGCTCACCTTCGAGGCCGAGGCGGAGGACATAACCTCCGACGGCGTCATCGTTAAACTCTTGGAGGCGGTGCACGTTCCGTGAGTGGCACCTTGAGTGGAGCCTTCCCTGTCGGGGCGGATGTACTGCGGCAGGTCAAACAGATCGAGCTGCGCACCCGCCACCTGGTTTCGTCCCTCTTTACCGGAGAATACCGTTCAGTCTTTCGTGGACAGGGTATGGAGTTTGCCGAAGTCCGCGAATATCAATATGGCGATGACTTCCGTGTTATCGACTGGAACGTCTCGGCACGGATGGGGCATCCCTATGTCAAGACGTTCGAGGAAGAACGGGAAGTCTCGCTGCTGCTGGTCGTAGATCGTTCCGGCTCCGTGGAGTTCGGTGACCCGGTTAGCAAGGCTGCTCGTGCGGTTGAGGTTGCTGCTGTCCTAGCGCTGGCGGCCGCCCGACACAACGATCGAGTGGGTGCGCTGCTTTTCTCGGAGGGTATCGAGCACGTCGTACCACCCGGTAAAGGGCGACGCCACGCGTTGCGTGTAATCAGAGATCTCTTGGGGTTTAAGCCTCGGGGTCGCGGAACGAATCTCGGTCTGGCGCTGGCGTATGCGGCGAAGCTCCTGAGACATCACTCCATCATCGTGGTCTTGTCAGATTTTCGTGCGACTGGCTGGGAGGAGCCGCTCCGCCAACTAAGTCAAAAGCACGAGGTCGTCGCCATCACGGTGGATGATCCCCGGGAGTACGACCTCCCCAGCGTGGGCTGGGTCGAGCTCGAAGATGCCGAGTCAGGTGATCGGATCCTGGCCGATACCGCTGGAAAAGATTCCCGCCTTCGACTGCAGATAGCAGCTGAGGACGCACGGCTTACACGGACCCGCACCCTTTCGCGTGCCCGTGTCGACCACATCGGGTTGCGAACTGACCGTCCATACGCGCACACACTCCTGACCGCGTTCGCTAAGCGGGCGCGCAGGCTACGACGATGAGTTCGCTGACGAGCCTGCTTCTGCTGCTCCAGGCATCCACCGTGTGGGTGGTGTCGCCCGCTACACCGACCGTCGGCGACACAGTTGTCCTTGCGCGCGAGATGGTGGTCGCCGCACCGGGGGCGCAGCTTCAACTCCAACCACTCGAGGAGTCAGCTTTTCTGGTGCCTCTCGTTGACCCTCAAGTGGTCGAGGGTCCGGAAGGTCGCTCGATCCGATACACCGTGGCCCTATTCCGCGCCGGAGAGCAGAACATTGAGATGCCGGAGATCGAACTGCTATTGCCGGACGGCCGTACCGAGTTGGTCCCGGGAGGAATCGTAGTGGTGCGAGTTGCCTCGGTGCTTCCAGCTGGCGATTCGCTTCCCGCGGCGCAGCCGGCTCAAGGGCCCGTGGCCCGCACATCAGTACGTGTGGAGCCAGCGTTTCTTCTGGGCGCAGCGGTGCTCGTGATCATGGCCGGATGGGGATACTACAGGCGTCGATCACAGCCGCGACCGGTTTGGGAAACGACAGGCGACGAATATTCGATCGAGCAAGAAGACGAAAACCCGGTGATGCGCTGGGTCGTTGCCGGGGAGCCGCGGGCGGTGGCAGCATTGACGATGCATCGGCTCCGAGAACATTTCGCCGAGGCAGTTCCCAGGGCTGCCCGGTCTTTGGGCACGGAGGAGTGCCTCCGTGTGATCGCTGAGGAACAGCCGGACTGGCCTCTTCGAGCAATCGGCGAGGTCGTGCAGTCCCTCGAACGGGCGAGTTTCGCTCCGGCGGTGCCGAGCGATGTGATGGCTCTTGCGGACGAGGCCGACGAGCTCCTCCGTTTGTTGGCGAATGGCGAGCTCGAGGCTGAGGAGACGTCATGATCTTCGCTCGCCCTCTCATACTCCTGCTACTGCTGGCGCTACCGCTGTGGTGGTGGAAGAGACGACAAGGCTTCCGGCCGGCTGCCACTTACAGCGATTTGCGACAAGTGTCCCAGGTGTCTCCGAGACGGCGTTGGATCGGTGAGATTCCCGCTGGCCTGAGGAGTGTCGCACTCGCTAGTTGGATCGTTGCGGCAGCTGGTCCACTTCGTTCCGTGGCTCCCAACGAGATCACCAGGGAAGGTATTGCCATCGTACTGGCGGTCGACGTGTCCAGCAGCATGCTAGCTGAAGACTTCGCTCCGTCGAATCGGCTCGATGTTGCCAAGGAGCAGTCCATATCCTTCATCAGGGCTCGGCGGTTTGATCGGATCGGATTTGTTGCGTTTGCGGGCGAGGCGTTGACCAAGGTGCCGCTCACGGTGGACTATCCGGTGCTCGAGCAAGCGGTGCTCGACCTTCAGGTGGGTGAACTGGATGATGGTACGGCGATCGGTACTTCGATCGCCACGGCGGCCAATCGTCTACGGCGCGCTCCTGGTGAGAGCAAAGTGATCGTTCTGCTGACCGACGGCGAAAACAACCGAGGTCGGATCGACCCGCGAACCGCTGCCGAGGCAGCTAAGCAAGTTGGCATTCGGATCTACACAATCGGTGTTGGAACAGAGGGGGAGGCGCGCACCCCCATTGGGCGGGGGGTCGGTGGCCAGCTCCGGTATCAAACACTTCCGGTCCGTATCGACGAGCAGCTGTTGCAAGACGTGGCACGCATGACAGGTGGCCGGTACTTCCGCGCAACCGATGCAGAGGCGCTCAGTCGAATCTTCCAGCAAATCGATCAGCTGGAAAAAACTCCGGTTGAAATCACCCGCTTCACTCAGTTCGACGAAGCGTATCAGCTCCCGCTGCTCATCGGGCTCGCGGCGCTGGCCCTCGAGTTGGTGGTGGGTGCGAGCATAGTGGTGCGAGTGCCGTGATTGCATTCGACGTTCCCATGATCCTCTATGCATCGCCGGTGATCGCGTTTCTCGGAGTGCTACTGGCCCTGTGGGCGAAGCAAAGCCGCGTGCGCCACGCTATGCGGTGGTCGGAGCGACTTGGGTCGGTCGCGGTCAGTACTGGTCGTTGGGGGCCGCTCATTCTCGGTCTCTCGGTGTTTGCAGCGGCGGCCGCCTTGGCGGGTCCGCGTTTTGGTCGGCGGGTCGTGACAACGGAGACCCGGGCGTTGAACCTCGTCATCGCCATAGACATCTCGCGCTCCATGCTTGCCGAGGATGTGGAGCCGTCGCGACTTGGGCGAGCCCAGCAAGAAGCACAGCGTTTGATCCAAGATCTGCAGGGCGACCGCATCGGGCTCATTGCGTTTTCGGGCCGAAGCTTCATCCTCTCGCCGCTGACCGTGGATGCCGGAGCGCTCCACTTGCTGGTGGACGGCCTCGACCCCGACATGACCAGCGCCGGCGGCACCGAACTCGCGCTTGCACTGAACCAGGGACGCGACCTGCTCCTCGCCGGCGGCGGTGTGGCGGATCGGGTGCTAGTGGTGTTCGGTGACGGGGAAGCGCACGATTCGCTGCCGGGCATGCAACAGGCGGCGCAGCGATTGCGGCGGGACGGGATACACTTGATCCTCGTGGCTGAGGGCAGGCGCGAGCCGGCGACGATTCCCGTGCGGGATCCAGATGGAGTACTCATTGGATTTCAGCGGGATCCCGATGACGAAGTCGTGGAAACCATGCGTCGAGATGACATTCTCGAGTCGGTCGCAGATGCCGGCCGCGGCGTGGTAGTCTCCGCGATGCTGAGTGACCAGGCAGGTGCCGTACGGGACTTGGTGAGCGGGTACAAGCGATCTCCGGAGACAACGAGCACGGCCGCACAGGACGTTTCGCGGGCATGGATCCCGTTATTGGGTGCAGTAGTAGTCCTGCTCTTTCACACCCTTTCTCGCCGGACGGCGGCGCTGGCGGTGATAGCGTTGTTGCTAGCGTTGCCGTCTAGGGCATTTGCGCAGGGGTTGCCGAACCGGGGCGATGTGGCCTACGGGTCCGGCGACTTTCGCCGAGCTGCCCAGTCGTACCTGCGACAGGTGCGGCGGGGTGACGGGGGGGATACTGCCTTACTCAATCTGGGGACGGCGGCCCTCGCTCTCGGGGACACCATCGTGATCCGACAGGCCCTCACCCAAGCCGGGGAGTCTATCGACCCCGAGATCAGATTCCGCGCACTGTACAATCTCGGACTGCACAACCTCTGGCAGGCTGATGCTGACTCAGCCAACCGCGAAGCGCACCTCGCGGCGGCCCAAGCACAATATCGTGAAGCGCTGCTTCTCAAACCGGGACACGCGGACGCAAAGTGGAACTACGAACTCACGCTGCGGCCTGCCCCACCGCAGAACGCCGGAGGGCAGCAGCAACAACCGCAGGGGGGTGGCGGATCGGGCGACGACCAAGAGCCACCACCGAGTGGTGAGCTCAGTCTGGCGCAAGCCCTCCAGATATTGGATTCGATGCTCGACGAAGAGCGCCGTACCAGGACGCAGATGAACCGACGACAAAAGCGCGCCAGGGACCGGCGAGGGAGGCGCGACTGGTGACACTCTTTCTCGCGCTGATTCTGACCGCGCAGCAGCCACAAGTGATGGCCACGGTCGACCGCAGTGAGGTAGAGGTGGGTGATGACGTCGTTCTGATCGTGAGAGCCGATGCTCCCGGGAGTGCACCGGCGGAGATCGAGGATCCGGCCATCGTCGGGTTTGATGTGCGAGACGTTAATCTCGCCTCGACCTTCAGCGCAGCCCGGGGAACCGGAACGAGAATCATCACCTGGGAGTATAGGCTGCGGGCTACGACCCGCGGGCAGGGTAGGATTGGTCCCATCCGCGTGCGAATCGGGGACCTGGAGGTCGAGGCGCCGATGATCACCGTCGACGTACGATCTGTTGAAGCCCGCACCGGAAGTGCATTCACGGATCGGGTCAGGCGAATTGTCGACCGGGCGCCCGGACCCGATGGCTCAGATGAAGTCGTCGTCGCGGTAGTTCCCTCTGCCGACACCCTAGTGCTGGGAGCGCAGCTGGACCTTGTTGTCGTCGCGTGGTTTCCCAGAGAGGTGCGGGCGAGGTTGCGCACCCGGCCGACGCTGACTCCACCGGAGCTTCAGGGTGCGTGGACTTACTCCCAATCCTCCGCGCTTGACGTCGTGGCGAGTCGCGAAGTGTGGGGTCAGCTCTACGACCTCTACGTGCACCGGCAAGTGGTTTTTCCCCTCACCGCCGGTCCCCTCGAGATCGGGCCCGCTACTGTCTCGTTCAGCCTCCCACTGCGCACATCGATCCTGAGTCGCGAGATACCCCAGGAAGTCCAGAGCGAGATCCGCGAGGTCGAAGTTGTTCCACAGCCCGACGCTGGCAGACCGCCAGGATTCACTGGAGTTGCAGCCAGTCGCCTGCGTTTCGATGTGTCGGTCGATAGCCAAGCGCTGGCGTTAGGCGGAGGGGTCACCATTAGATCCACGCTGCAGGGGTCGGGAAACATCGCACTTTGGCCCGAACCACAGTTTAGATGGCCTCAGGGTGTGCGTGTGTATCCTGGTAGGTCTGACGTTGATGTAGTTCCGGAAGACGGTGTAATAGGGGGCACCAAGATCTTTACCCACCTGGTTGTTCCAGATTCTGCCGGAACGTTCGCCGTTAGAAACCCCGTGTTTCCCTACTTCGACTTGGACGCGCGGCGATACCGAGAGGCGCGGGCGAGTTCCGTCGAGTTCATTGCTCGGGCAGGGCGTCTGTCGGTGGCGACGCGGGCACCCCCACCGGCCCTGCTGGAAGCGGGGGATGAGCCGCTTCTCAGAGGTTTGATGAGCCGTCCTTCTCGGTTGGGTTGGCTGCTACTGATGTTCTCGCCGGTCGCATTGGCTCTGGCGAGTCGCTTGGGGAGACGAGCCGCGCGGAAACGGAGTCGGCGAGTGACTCCAACAGTCATGGGAACACTCGAGAGATTGGACCGGCAGTTTCGCAGCGCCCTGGGACGCCTCGTCCCCGACGCCGCCGCCCGCGAGGGGCACGAATTGGCCGAAGCGCTGAGGGCGGCCGGAGTCGAGACCCAAGTAGCGGCCCATGCTTCACGGCTACGTGATCGACTTGGGCGCGCGGTGTATGGACCCGATGGAGCAAGCGATCCTGACGAGCTCAGTGCCGAAATACTGGAAGTGCTGAATGCACTCCCCGGTGCTCGTGTCCGCAACATGCTGCTTGGGGATGTTTCGGTCAACGTGGTCCTTCTTTGTGTGTTGTGCGCCACGGAGGCGCTAGCCCAGCAACCGTCCGCTGAACAGCTGTTTGAAGCAAGAGTATTCGGGGCGGCGGCCGACAGCTTCGCATTACGAGCCTCTGCGCAACCGGGTGAAATCGCGCATTGGTTTAACTTGGGGAGTGCCCTCTTCGCCGTGGGCGAGGAGGAGCGAGCCCGCATTTCGTGGGTACGTGCCGCGCGAATCTCCCCCCGGCGGCGCGCCGTCAGGGATGCCCTCCGCTTGATCGGACCACCGGACACAAACTCCGCGGGATTGTTGTGGGTTGCGCCTGTTACGGTGTGGGAGGCAGGCGCAGCAGCGTTACTGGTCTGGATAGTAGCATGGGTACTGATTGCTTTTGGGGTGCGGTTCAAGCGAGTGATCCTGTTGTATGCGTTGAGCGTGGTGATGGCCGGTTATGCGGGATACGTCCACTGGCGCTATCAAAGGCCGGTTGCTGTGGCCACCGCAACGGAAACACCGCTGCGCTCGGCGCCGTATGGCAGTGCAACCGCCGCGGCATTCTTAGACGCAGGGATGGCCGTGCGCGTCGGCCGCTCCGATGGGGCCTGGCTACTGGTCACTCGAGGGGCGACGCAGGGTTGGGTGCTCAGCCACGAGGTGGAGAGGCTCTAGTGGGGCAAATCGCGATCCTGCCGGATCCCGTAGCAGACCAGATAGCCGCAGGTGAGGTCATCGAACGCCCCGCGTCGGTGGTCAAGGAACTCGTGGAAAACGCACTCGATGCCGGTGCGACCGAGGTTACAGTTGAGCTCGAGGGTGGCGGGCGGTCATTCATTGCCGTGAGCGACAACGGCGTCGGAATGGATCCCGACGATGCCCGACTCGCCATCGACCGCCACGCGACGAGTAAGATCCGCCGAGTGGCGGACCTGGTCGGTGTTCCCACCTACGGGTTTCGGGGCGAAGCACTGGCAGCCATCGCCTCGGTCTCCAAATTCGTAATCGAAACGGCACCTGCAGAGCACAACGGAGGCTCTGGGGAGGCGACCCGGGTGGTCGTTGAGGGTGGGAAGTTGGGCGGTGTCGAAATCACGGCTAGACAGCGGGGCACCACCGTACGGGTGGAACGGCTGTTCTACAATACCCCTGCCCGCCGAAAATTCCTCAGGAGCCAGGCAACCGAAACGCGAGCAGTCGTGCAAGCCGTCACCGTGCTTGCGTTGGCGCGACTGGATATCGCTTTCAAGGTGTTGAGCGACAAGCGCACGCTAATCGACGTTGCCAGGGTGTCAGACACGGTGGAGCGTATCGAATCGTTGTTCGGACGCCGCATCGCCGAGGGTCTCGTGCCGGTCGATTACAACGCGGGGCCGCTGTCCGTGCGTGGATTCGTACAGCGGCCCGCTGACGCCAAGCCGACCGGTCGCAAGGCTTTTCTGTTCGTGAATGGGAGGCCGTTTCGAGACCCGTTCTTGGTTCGAGCGGCCGAAGCCGGTTACCGTGCGACCATCGATCCCGGGTGTCGCCCCACGATGTTTCTGTCCCTTGCCTTACCTGGCGATGCGGTGGACGTCAACGTGCATCCGACCAAGCTCGAAGTGCGGTTCAGAGATCGTCGCTTTGTGGAGGGAAGCGTGGAGGAGGGCGTGCGGTCCCTCAGCAGGCGAGCGGGCGGCCACGGTGGGCTGGGCCGGTTCCATATTCGATACCGTCGAGGGTAAGTCTGGTGATACTGCGGTTCAACAGGCGCCGGCCGAGCAACTAGGTGAACTCCTGCAAGTCTTCCGAACATATATCGTCGTCGAAACTCCTGAAGGCGTGGCGTTCGTCGACCAGCACTCGGCGCACGAGCGGATCCTCTATGAAGAGGTCATGGCGCAATTGAAGAGTGAAGGTGCGGCAGCGCAGCGTTTACTGTTGCCTCTCACCATCGATCTCGATGCGAAGGAGTTGGAGACGGTGGAAGCCAGCATCGATCTTCTCAAGGCAATCGGATACGAGATCGAAGGCTTTGGCGGACGCTCCATCGTGGTGCACGCCGTGCCCAACCCTCACCCCCGCTTTGACGCAAAGCGCTGTTTCGAGGAGATGGCAGCCGACATGGCACGCGGAAGATTCGGCGGTTGGGCGAATCGCCTGGAACGCTTTGCGGCCACCTATGCGTGCCGTGCCGCCATCAAGGCCGGGCACATTCTCGAGGCAGGTGAGAGGCGACATCTGCTCAATCGCCTGTTCGCGTGTGAGCTTCCCCCGCACGATGTTCACGGACGGCCGACGATCGTTCAGCTTCCCCGAGATGAACTGGAGAAGCGCTTTGGGCGAAGCTAAACCGGTAATCCCCGTCATTGTCGGCCCGACGGCAGTGGGGAAGACGGCGGTGGTCGATGCGCTCTCTCGCCATTGGCGCCTGACGGTCATCTCTGCAGATTCCCGGCAGGTTTACAGGGGCATGGACATCGGCACTGCAAAGCCGAGTGCCGAACTCTTGGGCCGTGTGCCGCATCTGGGGCTGGACCTCATTGAGCCTGGCGAGCGCTACAGCGCCGGCCAGTTCGCACGAGATGCTACTCGCTGGATGAGTGAGCTGAACGGCGATCGACAGGGGTTGGTGGTGGGAGGCACCGGGTTCTACATCCGGGCCCTGGCCGACGGCCTCTTTCGCGAACCTCCGATGGATGCCAGTGCGCGCGAGCGTTTTCGGATTTGGGCCGCAGCTGCGGAGGGATTGGGTCGTTGGGCCGCACGCCTCGACCGCAACTACGGAGGTGGTGGGCGCCAACGTGCTGCCCGAACGGTGGAGGTGGCACTACTGACCGGCCACCCGCTGTCGTGGTGGCAGCAGCAGGCGAAGCGTGAGGGGGCAATGGATCCATGGTATGTGTGCCTCACGGTGCCTAGGGCGTATCTCCATGTGCGAATCACCGAACGTGTTCAGGACATGCTCGATGCAGGGCTGATTGCCGAGGTGGAGAATCTTCTTGGCCGCGGTGTGGATGCCGGGGCCGCCGGGCTCGACGGCGTGGGCTACCGGGAGGTCGTGAGCCATCTCCGAGGCGAGCTGCCATTCGATGAGCTCGCCGGGTCGATCGCTGCGAGCACGCGCCAATACGCCAAACGGCAGGAGACGTGGTTCCGAAACCAGTTGTCTGACGACGCTGTCATCAACCTGGACGCCACTGATACGCCCAGCGAGGTAGCAGAGCAGATCGTGGAACTGTGGGAACGGAGGCATTGATGCGGATCGGCATAACGTGCTATCCAACGTTCGGTGGATCCGGGGCGGTCGCAACCGAGCTCGGACTGGAACTGGCAAAACGAGGGCACGAGATCCACATCATCTCGTACGCCTCACCATTCAGGCTGCCGGGTTTCGCTGAGAATGTCTACTTTCACGGTGTCGATTTGAGTGGTACCTACCCTCTGCTGGAATATTTTCCCTATTCGCTAGCGCTTGCCGTCAAGCAACATGAAGTCGCGCTTCGCGAACAACTGGATATTCTACACGTCCATTATGCGGTGCCCCACGCGACTGCCGCGTTCCTGGCCAGGGAGATGATCCGGCCCGATCATCCACTCAAGCTAGTGACGACGCTGCATGGGACCGATATCACGCTAGTCGGGCAGGAGAATTCATTCTTCACGGTTACGAAATTCTCCATTGAGCAGTCCGACGCCGTGACGACTGTCTCAGAATTCCTCCGGGAGGAGACCTACCGGGCATTCGGCTGTGAGAGGTGCGGCATCGAGGTGATCCCGAATTTTGTGGATCTCGTCGAACACCACCCCGAGGGTGATTGCGAGCATCGCAACGCGTTGGCTCCACCTAATGCCAAGGTGATCGTGCATGTCTCCAATTTTAGGCCGATCAAGCGAGTGCCGGACGTCGTGCGCGTGTTTGCGGGGATCAAAAAGAAGATCCCCGCGGTGTTGGTGTTGGTGGGTGACGGGCCGGAACGCCCTAACGCGGAGGCTGTGGTGGAGGAGCTGGGGCTCCACGAGGATGTTCGCTTTCTGGGGAAGCTGAGCCCCGTGGTCGACATTCTGCGGGCGGCGGATCTGTTCCTCCTGCCCAGTATGTCCGAGTCGTTCGGTTTGAGTGCGCTCGAGGCGATGGCGTGCGGCGTGCCGGTGATTGCCAGCGATGTCGGTGGCCTGGCGGAGGTAGTGGTGAGCGGTGAAACCGGCGTGCTCGTGCCGGCTGACGAGCTGCAGCAAATGGTAGATGAGGCGCTCGATCTCCTTACGGACCGTGATAAGTGGTGTCGGATGCGCGAGGCGGCGATCGAGCAGGCCCGGTTCTTCTCGCCAGACCGGATCGTTCCGCAGTACGAAGCCGTCTATCGGAAGGTCTTGGAGCAGTGACGTGGTGGGAAGGTGTGATGCTGGGAGTGGTGCAGGGTGTCACGGAGTTCCTCCCGGTCTCGAGCTCCGGTCATCTCGTGGTTACGGAGGCGGCCATCGGTCTATCCACGCCGGGCGTGTTGGTGGAGGTCACCCTCCATGTGGCAACGCTCTTGGCAGTTGTCGTTGTGTACCATCGCACGCTATGGCGCTTGGTGTCGGGATCGGTGAGGGGCGATCGGAGCGCCCAGCGTTATATTGGACTTCTTGCGGTGGGCACGGTTCCCGCCGCAGCCGCCGGCCTGTTCCTCAAGGATTTCTTTGAGCGAGCTTTTGATTCTTTGCTGCTGGTCGGCGTCAGCTTTCTCGTGACCGGGTTTGTCCTATGGAGCACCCGGCAGCGCACCGATTCCGCCAACGCGGCGTCAGCTACTATGGTGGGGGCGGGCGCCATCGGCATAGCCCAAGCGTTCGCCATACTACCCGGCATTTCGCGGTCCGGCATGACGGTAGGTGCCGGCATTTGGCTTGGCGTGGATCCGGTGCTAGCGGCAGAGTTCTCGTTCCTCCTCGCTATCCCAGCCATCGTCGGCGCTGCAGTGCTGCAGATTCCGGAACTCTCGAACGACCTCCATACGGTGGGGACCGTACCCCTCATTGTGAGTTTCGCTGCGGCCCTTGTTGCCGGAGTGGCGGCGATCCGCTTGCTCATTGCGCTACTCAAACGGAAAGCCTTTCATCGCTTCGCCCCGTATTGCTGGATTCTGGGTTGCATTACCATCGTGTGGGCGCTTCTACGCACATGAAATACGACGGTCTCGACCAGGCAGCGGTGGCCGCCCGTCTGAGGACGCCCAGGTGTCTCTGCCTACCACGGGTAGCTAGTACGCTCAACATCATCCGAGAGCTTGCGGAGCAGGGTGGGCCGGAGGGGCTGTTGGTCCTAGCGGATGAGCAGACAGCCGGGCGGGGCCGTATGGGTCGCTACTGGCACAGTCCGCGTGGCGCCGGCATTTGGCTGGGGTATCTCATGCGACCTCGGCAGCCCTTGGGAGGGGGTGTGCTTGCGCTTCGGGCGGGGATGGCCGTGGTCGAGGCGGTCAGGAAGCTGGGTGCCGAGGCGATGCTCAAATGGCCCAATGATGTCGTCGTGCATGACCGCAAGCTTGCCGGAATATTGTGCGAAGCCAAATGGGCGCGGGATGTGCTTGAGTGGGTGGCCATTGGAGTTGGGATCAATGTTCACGGGCCCCTCCCTGCAGAAATCGCCCCTCATGCGATTGCCCTGGAAGAGGTCGTGTCTGCTGTAACGCGCATCATGGTACTTGATCAGCTCACCCCTCTCCTTCACGACCTCTCGGATGAGCCTACATTGGCGACCCCCGAACGCGCCACGTATGCGCACTACGATTGGCTTATCAACCGGGAGGTGAGCGAGCCCGTGGTGGGCACTGCGTGCGGGATTGATGGGGATGGTGCGCTTTTGGTGAAAACCGAGCGAGGCCTGGAACGGGTGCTTGGGGGCAGCGTTGTCGCCGCGTGACCTTCCGGTCTGGGCTCGAGGCACCACCGGACTGTTGGTGTTGGCGGCGGGCTGGTTCGCGGGGCGATCGGAGAGGCTGATCTCTGCTCTGGGCTATTCGGTGGTGGAGGTGAGCGCGGGTGTCGTGGCGATTTCAATCCTTTTGGGCATGCGGTTGCCGCTCGACTTGTGGCCGCGTGCGCCCAAGAGAGAAAGCGTCTCTCTCGTGGCGGCGGTTGCAGTGGCGGCTGGGATGGGAGGACTCATCGTAGTTTCCCGGCCGCTCGGCGTGTCCGGGATTCTCCTCGAGACCGACAGTATGGCTGTTTTGGCGATAGTCGCCGGTGGAACGGCATGGGCGCTAGCGTGGGGTGTGACGAACCAGTCGGCGTTCCTCCGGTGGTATGGGATAGCCGTCATTGCTGCTATGGTTCCGATCCTGCTAGCGATCGCCCTGGAGGGTTTGCGTTACGGTGAATTGCCGGGCGTGCGCGTGGGTCCGTTCCTGCAGGTCGCATGTTTCTTTCTAGTGGCCGGTGCCGCGGGCTCATTGGTGACGCAGGAGTTGGCATTTCGCCGTCTCCTCATTGGGCAATCCGGCGATGCCGGTCTCCTCATGGTGATTGCTGCGGCGATGCTCTTTGGGTTGTGGCGAGCGATCATTCCGGGGACGACGGGAGGTTTTGGCCAGACTCTCCTGACGATGTCGCTTGGCGGGTTCGTTATGGGCTCGCTGTATCTGCTGTCCCGTTCACTCCTCGTTCCGGCGTTGTATCAGGGTGTGTACTCCGCGCTCGTTCGAGGGCTGCAGCTGAGCACGGTCGACCCGGGAAGCTCTGAGGTTTACACCGACACAATCTGGCTTCCCGCGACTGTGGCCACGGCGGTCCTTTCGGTGGTGTTGGGGTACTACGTGCTACAGCGAGCGGGTTTCTTGGGGACACTCAGACAACTTCGAGAAGCTGATGCTGCTGACGGTTGACATCGGCAACACAGAAATCACTCTCGGTCTATTCAAAGGTGATCGGATCACGGCGCATTGGCGGCTAACCACTGTAACCAAGCGTACCCCCGATGAATGGACGGTTACGCTGACGTCGTACCTCACGCAGGCTGGGCACTCGACCCACGAGGTCCGTGGAATCGTGTACGCATCTGTTGCTCCGACGGTATCAGGTCCGCTTGCAGAGGGCGTTCAGAAGGCGGTGGGGACGTCGTCGTTGGCGATAGGTCCCGAGTCGGCCTTGCCAATCACACTCGACGTCGAAGACCCCATGAGTGTTGGGGCAGATCGCGTGGTGAACACCCTCGCGGCCGCCGAACTGTACGGCCGCGATACGATCGTCGTAGACTTCGGGACCGCCACCACGTTTGACTGTATTACCGGGAGTGGAAAGTTTCTTGGAGGCGTGATCGCTCCGGGCATTCAGACGGCAGCCGAATATCTCACTCGGAAGACGGCCAAACTGCCCGCCACCGAGCTCGTGCCACCGGAGCACGTGATCGGGAAGCGGACGGAAGACTGTATCCGTTCCGGCGTTCTCTACGGCTCGGCCGATGCGGCTGACGGCATAGTGAGGCGGATCAAGGCTGAGTGGTCGGGCGATGGAGTGCCGATGGTCGTGGCAACGGGGGGGCTCGCGGCCCACGTTGCCCCTCTCTCTCAGGAGGTTGAGAAGGTCGAACCGCATCTGACTCTACTCGGCCTCATGTTTGCCGCTCGCCATCTCGGAGTCCAATGGTGATGACGACCTGTTGAACTGGGCAAGCTCTGGCACTAACTTGCGGCGGCCTTGTACGCCGTTTTGGAGAGTGAGATGACATCAGCGGCAGAAATGACTAAAACATCCGACGCAAACGTCCCGACGATCGTGGGGGGCGGCATCAAACTCGGAGTCGGCACGGCGGTGGGCGTGGTAGTCTTTGCTCTCCTTACTCGCTCGCTGTCCGGTACCGCGGAGATGGTGGTGCAGTCGATTCTCATCATCCTTGGTGGATCTGCGTTCAGCTATGTTCCGGCGATCTTGCTGCCGCCAAAGGATGCGGACAGTGTTGCGTGGGCCTCAATGATCGGCTTGCTAGGATCTCTGACATTCACGGTCATCGACACGATCCTGTTGCGTCCAATTCATCTATACGATTGGAAGTGGGATGCCATCGGCGGTGGAAGTGGGTTTTGGTACATTCCCGTGTGGTGGATGGGCGCAGCATTTCTCGCTTGGCTAGGAGCGTGGGTAGTAGCAAACGGTTCCAAGAAGAGCGACGCGAGCATCGCTCGAGCGGCCGGGACAACCGCTGCTATGGCTGTGGCAGTCGCGGTCGTTCTCACGTTGGCTCGGATCGTACCGTTCCACAGCGCGGGCGTTGCCCTAGCGTTCACCATCGGCTTGATTCTCCACGTTCCCTTGTCGATGGTGCTCAATCGAGAGTGACCTCGGTGCCGGCTCGCCGGCTTTTAGTACTCGTTGGTTGGTCCGTTACTCCCGTCGTGGCGTGGGCCGCCGCCTTTCTAGGTGGCTGGGTGGGAGCGCGTGTTGGGGGGCTCTTCGAATCTGCTAAGCTGGGCTTTGTGGCGCTCGTCGCTGGCGCGGCTTTCGGTGCGCTTCTGGCGACAGGTCTCTGTCTGTGGACCATGCGGAGGATCTCCAGGCGAAGCAGGGAACTCCGTGAGCGCCAGAGTGCAGCGCGCTTGGAGGGCGGAAAACAGGGTGCCGAAGATAAATCGAGCGCCTAGCTTTCGGAGGAGGGTCCGGAGAGCCGGGTTGCTGGGCCCCTGCACGACCTGCGCTAGTTGACTCGGCTAGAGCTAGATCCGCTCGGGCCGAGCACGAGGGTGAGCCGGGCGGGTCCCCGCCAGTATTGTTGTTCGGTTCATTGGTGACGGCGGAGGTCGTGGGGCAGGCACCTGAGTTCGAGACAATGCGTGTTGGGGAGGGGGTCTATCAGTTTCGATTCCGCGGCCACAACAGTTTCTTCGTTGTGACGTCGGACGGGGTTGTCGCGTTCGATCCCATCTCGACCGAGGCCGCTCGACCGTACGCACGGGAGATTCGTCGGGTTGCCCCGGCGAGTCGGTTGCTCGCCGTGGTTTACAGCCATGACCACGCAGATCACACAACCGGTGCTGGCGTGCTGCGTGAGGAGCTAGCAGGCGGCCTGCACGTCCCGATCGTTGCACACGAGAGCGCCCGGACAAAGGTCGAGGCGGCCGGAGATTCCGATCACCTGCCGGTTAGGCGGGCGCCGACTGGAGCTGCACTACCTGGGCAAGAGTCACAGCGACAACATGATCGTGGCCCTGCTTCCCGACGAGAAGATCGCCTTTGCCGTGGATTTTGTCTCAAACGACCGAGTCGGTTACCGAGATCTTCCCGATTATTACTTCCCAGACTTTTTTGAGGCTCTCGAGCGGTTGCAGGCGCTCGACTTTGATACGATCGTCTTTGGACACGGACCGCCCGGCGACCGGGAAGCCGTAGACCGGCAGATCCAGTACTATTCTGACGTTCGCAACGCCGTAACGGGCGCTTTTCGGCGGGGCCTGTCAGAGGACGAAGCCGCTGCCCAGATTCGACTCCCGGCCTATTCTGGCTGGGGCGCATACGACGACTGGTTCGAGCTCAACGTGCGGGCGATCTATCAGTGGGTGGCGGGAAAGGGAGGGCCGTGAAGCGGGAGCACAATGCGTCCGCCAGGTCAACACACTCCCGACCCTCGACGTAGATCTCGCAGGATGCCTGGTTAGGGTAGAGCGGTTCGCACCGGCGCTCGGGGCGGCAAGCCAATTATATTCATGCCATGAACCATGTAATCATACGATCCATGAACTATGTAATCATACGATCGCTAGATCGCGCGGTCCTCCTCGCTCTGGGGGCGGCCGCGCTTCTGTTTGTCCCCGGCTTGCATGCCCAGACAACGGAAGATGAGGTGGGGCTGGCTCCCTCGGCGGGGAGTGCCGAGATCAATGGGGCACCCCCCGTCATCGACGGACGTCTGGAAGACGAATCGTGGGATGCTGCTGAGACAATCTCGAATTTTGTTCAACACGAGCCGTTCGAAGGGGAGAGCGTCTCCGAGCGAACCGAGCTGCGCATTCTGTACGATGCCCAAGCCTTGTATGTCGGGGCCTGGATGTTCGATCGAGACCCGAGTGGGATCATCGTCGGTGAGACGCGTCGGGACGCTAGCCTCAACGACACGGATGCGCTGCTGATCGTGCTGGACACCTATCTGGATCGGCAAAACGCATTTGTTTTCGGCACCACACCGGCAGGCATCGAGTATGACGGGCAGCTCACGAGGGAGGGACAGGGAGGCGGTAGCGGCGGTGTACGGCCGGGTCAGCGACAGCAGCGGGGATCCGGTGGGGGCCTCAACCTGAACTGGGATGGGAGCTGGGATGTGGCTACCTCGACGGACGAGCGGGGGTGGTACGCTGAGTTTCGGATCCCGTTCTCTACGCTGCGCTATGGGCGGGGGGGGCCTCAACAGTGGGGGATGAACATCGCCCGCCACATCCGCCGGCGAAACGAACAATCCTTCTGGGCTCCGGTCCCAAGGCAGCACACTCTGTACCGTGTCTCCCTGGCCGGAACGCTCACGGGGATCGAGGCGCCGACACGTCGGACGCTGGATATGACGCCCTACGTGCTCAGCTCTGCGCACCGGGATTTTGAAACCATGACGGAGGCCGACGTCACCGGGGACATCGGGGGTGATGCCAAGATTGGCCTCGCACCGAGTTTGACCCTGGACCTCACCTATAACACAGATTTTGCTCAGGTCGAGGTCGATGACGAACAGATCAATCTCACGCGTTTCAACCTGTTCTTTCCGGAGAAACGACCGTTCTTCCTCGAGAATGCGGGAACATTCTCGGTGGGGTCCCCGCGGGATGTGGAGTTGTTCTTTAGCCGGCGGATCGGTATTGAGAGCGAAACGGGCACCGAAGTACCCATTCTGGGCGGCGCGCGGTTCAGTGGAAAGGTCGGTGGGGTAACCCTTGGTCTGTTGAACATTCAAACCGAGCGACTGGAAGAAGTCGACGTCGCCACTGGCCTGTCGAGTGACTTGGCAGCTCCCACCAACTTCTCGGTGGCGCGTGTGTTGCAGGAATTGCCGAACCGCTCGAGGGTGGGTGCGGTGTTGGTGAGCCGCCTGAACACTGCCGATACCGACGATTACAATCTCACCTATGCGGTTGACGGTCGCGTGGGTATAGGCCAAGCCGTCTCGCTCGATGCGTATGCTGCGCGGACCCAGACGCCAGGCCTCGGAGGTGGAGAGCATGCGGTGAACTTCAGCGGCAGTTATACCACACGCAACTGGAATATTGCGGGGACGTTCCGAGAGGTGGGGGCAAACTTCAATCCAGAGGCCGGGTTCCTCACGCGGTCCGCTTACCGTTTCTTGAGTACCAGGATCCTTCGCCACATTCGTGTCCCGTCCGTTTCATGGTTCAGGGAGTTACGGCCCCACGTCAGCTACCGAGAATTCTTCGATCTCGATTGGTTTTCAGAGACCCGCGTCATTCACGTGGATAGCCACTTCGAGTTCGCCAACGGAGCATTCTTCCAGCTTCCCGCAATCAACTTCAACCGCGAAGGCTTGCGGGAACCCTTCGAGATCGCCGAGGGTGTCATCATTCCACCGGGAACATATGATAACGTGGAGTTGGGCTTTGCGTACAACACCGACGAGAGTGCGCCGCTGTCAATCAATAGTCGGATCAATATCGGAGGATTTTATTCCGGCCACCGGAAAGGAACCTTCGGCACCATCAACGCGCGGGTAGGTGCCACGCTCGCTGCCGGTCTCCGCTTCAGTTACGACGATGTCGATCTCCCAGAAGGCAGTTTCGAGACTGCCCTGGTGAGTCTCCGTGTGGCATACTCCTTCACGCCGAGGATTTATCTGCAGTCGCTGATTCAGTATAACAACCAGACAGACAACTTCTCGAGCAATGTGCGGTTTGGGTGGCTGAATACCGCGGGAACTGGGTTGTTCTTGGTTTACAATGATGTGGAGTTCGTACCGCAAGGTAGCCGTCGATTGGAGCCCGTTGATCGGGCGTTCGTCCTGAAATTCACGCGGCAATTCAATCTGATCCGATGACGCAACAAGGACAGCATGTGGTCCAAAGCCTTGAGCAAACGCCCGGGAGGATGCCGGGCGTCGTGCCATCCGCGAGCTCGCCGTGAGCGCAAAGCCGTGCTGTGCGGAGCGAGACCGGTTGGTGCTCGAGGCGTTTGCCACAAGAGGGGTACCGGTAGCGGTGGTGATGACTGGCGGCTACGCTAATGACATGGACGATGCGGTAATGATCCATCGACACACGGTTCGGGAAGGGGCGGAGGTATGGTGTGGACTGCGCGGACTCACTGCGATGGTTACGTGACCGTTGCTACGATCACGCGAGAAGTGATAAACGAATCGGCAGGGAAACGCGCAACCTATACCGGAGGATCTTCATATGAAGCTCGGTGCCTTGAACCTCAAAGGGTGGGTCGATGAACATCGGGAGCTACTCAAGCCACCAGTCGGCAACAAGATGGTGTGGCAAGATAGCGAGTTTCTCGTCATGGTCGTAGGTGGGCCCAACCAGCGCAAGGATTTCCACATCGAGGACGGGGAAGAGTTCTTCTACCAGATCGAGGGCGACATTACCGTCCGCATCATGGAGGAAGGGAAGTCCCGGGATATCGAGGTCAAGGAAGGGGAGATGTTTCTTCTTCCCGCCCGGGTCCCACACTCACCGCAGCGTCCAGCAGGCACGGTCGGCATGGTGATCGAGCGTCAGCGCAAACCCGGCGAATTGGATCACCTCAGGTGGTATTGCGAAGGGTGTGGCGAGGTTCTGCATGACGCATCGTTCCAACTGGAGGATCTCGGTACGCAGCTCAAGCCGATTATCGAGAGCTTCTATGGCGACGAGGCGGTGCGGACCTGTCAGAAGTGCAATGCAGTGATGCAGGTACCCGCTTCGTGGGAGTTCCGCCACTGAAGATCGATCTCCACACGCACATCTTGCCCAAGACGTGGCCGGATTTGCGTGAGCGTTACGGTTACGGCGGCTTCGTAAGCCTGGAACATCACGCGCCGAGCTGTGCCAGGATGATGATTGACGGGAGGGCGTTCCGGGAAGTCGGGGAGAACATTTGGAGCCCGGAGCGCCGCATTGAAGAGTGCGACAGGCACGGGGTGGACGTGCAGGTTCTCTCCACCGTTCCCGTGATGTTCTCCTACTGGGCCAAGCCGGAGCACGCTGTCGATCTTTCAAGGCTGCTCAACGACCACATCGCTCGCGCCGTGCAC
>JBDHDY010000048.1:0-12123 GCA_039591275.1 Gemmatimonadota bacterium
TCCAGATGCCGGAAGATGGAACTCCGAGAACGTTCATAGCAAGGAGCCCCGCCTTTCCTCTTTAGTAGTGGATCTCCTGTTCTACTTTCGGACGACGTCGCTGTCGTCGTGCTGAGGCAGGCTCGCTCCTTCTCGTTGGGGCACGGCCGAGCTCGCGCACACCGCCCAACGAGTCGCAACTGCGTGCCTTGGCAGGTGACTCAAATCACCCAGACTTCGTATCGACGAATACGGCGGGCGCGGCACTTTTGGCACAAGATTGGGTCAGCGTTGGATTGCGGTCGTCTCCCGCGTTCCATCGTAGGGGACTCGATGTCTTACAGCAGCAGCCAATCCCTCGATCGATCCAGTGCGCTCTTCGGAGGCCTTGATGACGTCAGACAACCGGACGCCCAGCGAGCCCTCACACTCTATTCAATGCACGAAGCACGGCTTCTACTACAATCCGCAGCAGCATTCCGGCTGCGCAGCTTGCCGCAACGAGTTGGCCCTGGAACCCGAGCCGTCCAAGGGGCCGTCCTCGGTGACGTGGCTCATGTGGCTCGTGGCCATTGCGGTAGTGGCAGTTCTTGGAGGACGCGCAGTACGTGGGGTGGCGGACAAGGGTGAGGATGTTGTCGCCGAAGCTCGCGCCACGTCTGGGACAATCGATCCGAACCAATACCGCGCTGAGATCCAGGACGTGGAGGCCGTGGTATATGAGGGCGAGCCAGCGGAATACGGCCGCGGGATGCGGATCTTCGAAGCCGCGATGGTGCTGAGCGATGCTTTAATGCGCCATCGGAATCGCCTCATTGCCGGAGTGTTCAGCTCCGAGGTCCTGGCATATGGGCAGCGCATGAGCACGATGGAGGACGTCGGCTACAGCACGCTGGACATGACAGTTGTCCGCAGCCAGTGGGAGGAGATCCGTGACAGGATCTTCCAGGATGCGGACTGGTACCAGCGATCCGAGGCCCAAGTGGACGGTGCCGAAAGTGCCGCCGCCGTCACGAACGGGCTTGGGTACGCTCGTGCTCTCGACGACTGGGCCCGCGAGGTGGAGGCGTTGGTGCGTAGCGCCTCACTCGACGCAATGGGGATGGGGGAGCTGTCAGATGTAAGGCGGGGGTCTGCTCGGGAAGCACAGCTGCGGCGCTCCTGGCAGACCGCCGCTCAGAGCTGGTCCATCCGGTTGCAGACTGCCAACCGCCAGGCTCCTATGCGGCCGCGGATGGGTGGAGACCCCAACGCCGTCATGGCCTACCAGCAACTCGAGGGAGCCTCCCGGAGTATCGAACAGCTGATCTCTTCGGGTGGCAACTCCGTTCCACCGAAGTCTTACCGGCAGCGCATTTTGGATCGGGCACAACAGCAGGTGCAGCAAGCACGCCGCTATCTCGCTCAGGTCCAGCAATAAGTAGGGGGAGTCTGCTGATTGTGTTGCTGAAGGAGGTCGGGGCTCTCTGACTACCTCCAAGCCTCTCCATCGATCAACTCGCTACAGATATCCTCGGCCGACCGTCCCGCTGCCTCGGCTGCAAAGTTCACCACCATCCGGTGCCGAATGACTGCCAGTGCCACGGTCTTCACGTCGTCCAAATCGGCCATGGGTCGGGCATCGAGGGCGGCTCGAGCCTTGGCACCCAGCACTAGGTATTGCGAGGCGCGAGGGCCGGCACCCCAGCTCACGAACTCCTCGACGTAGGGAGGGGCATCACCATCGCCCGGTCTGGTCATCCTGGCCAGCCGAACCGCCGCCCGGACGGTGGCCTTTGGGGCCGGGATTCGCCGCACCAGGTGCTGCATCTTTATTAGGGTGCCAGCCTGAAGGACGGCAGCGACTGAGTGAACTTCGTCGCTGGTCGTCTCCTCGACGATCTTTTCCTCCTCGTCGTGACTGGGATATTTCACCGTGAGTTCGAACATGAAGCGGTCGAGCTGAGCTTCCGGAAGGGGATAGGTTCCTTCCTGCTCGATGGGGTTTTGGGTGGCCAACACGAAGAAGGGCTCGGGCAGGGGGTAGGTGGCCCCCCCAGCGGTGACCTCATGCTCCTGCATGGCCTGCAGCAGAGCGGCCTGTGTCTTGGGTGGCGTCCGATTGATCTCATCGGCCAGAACCACGTTGGCGAACACTGGACCGTGAACGAATTGGAAGGCCCGTTTCCCTGTGGAGAGATCCTCTTCGATGATCTCGGTCCCAGTGATGTCGCTGGGCATTAGGTCCGGCGTGAACTGGATACGGGAAAACTTGAGATCGAGGGTTTCAGCTATGGTCGAGACCATGAGAGTCTTCGCCAGGCCTGGCACCCCCACGATGAGGGCGTGCCCACCGGACACAATGGCGGTGAGGATGCCATCTAGGACCTCTTCCTGGCCAACGATCCGACGGCGGACTTGCTCCATGAGCTTCGCCCGGGCGTCGGCGAGCTGTTCCAACAGCTCGACGTCGTTTTCCTGTTCCCGAACTGCTTCGGCGTTCACGGTTCTCTGCCCTAGATTACGTGGAACGATGGTACGAATCGGCATCGGCGGCTGCGGACGCAGCATCCTGTTACTCACCGCACATGCAGCGATGAATCCTACCCGGAGAGGCCGCTTTAGGCCAGCAGGGTTTGCGAATTTTTTCACAATCGGTAGATTTCCGGCCGGTTGATGGAGCCCAAACGCAGCCCGGCCAGCGGGATCGGGGAGGGCTATAAATATGTCGCCCTCGGTGGGACGTTCGCGGGGGCGATCATTCTGTTCACCATTGGCGGATGGGCATTGGACCGCTGGTTGGGCCTGACTCCCTTGTTCACGCTGATTGGGACAGTGGTGGGGGCGGTGTTGGGGTTTCTCCACGTTTACTGGAAGCTTCAGGCGGAGGCGGATCTCGAGCGGCGTCGGCGCGGCGACAAGGCCAAGTGAAGCTCGCCGTTGTGGGTGTTGCGCTCACCGCTGGCGTCACGGCGATCCTGTGGGGCGTTTGGGGATCCTCGGCGGTGCTCCCGGGGGTGGCTTTCGGGGCTTTGGCAACGGGAATTCAGGCCGCTGCTGTGGCTGCCGTGAGGCCCGTTTGGGACGCCCCCTTTGACAAGTTCGTTGGGCGGTGGGGTCTGGGGATCGTGCTTCGGCTGGCCGGTGTGGCGGCGTTTCTGCTGGCCGTGCTGCTCGACCGGCAACTGTTCCCGCCGTTGCCCACTGCCTTGGGATACCTTGGGGTGATCATTCCGTTGCTTTTCATGGAGATTCGGTTCGTAAAGTGATCCAAGAAACGCCTGATCTCGGTGAAGTCGTCCTGCACCACACGGCGGATGCGTATTCGGTCGGCATCGAGCCTTTCTTCCATTTAGAGTGGCACCGCTGGCCCGATCTTCACCTCGGGCCTCTTACGGTCAATCTGACGCCAACCAAGCATGTGTTTTTCCTCTTTGTCGCGGCGACCGTGGTGTTTGTCACCATGTGGCTTGCGGGACGGGGATTAAAGAAGCAGCGCGCCGACAGAAACGCTCCCAAAGGCTTTGCCAATGCGGTTGAGGCCTTGGTGCTCTTTGTGCGCAACGACATTGCCATAGCGGAGATCGGGCATGATGGCGCCAAGTTCGCGCCCTACATCATGGCCCTCTTCTTTTTCATTCTCTGCTGCAACCTGCTTGGGCTGGTCCCACACGGGTCGACGGCGACGGGGAACCTGGGAGTCACGGGGGCGTTAGCGATACTCTCGTTCCTGGTGATCGAGATCAGCGGCGTGGTTAAGCTGGGGCCGGTGGGGTACATGCGGACGATCTTTCCTCGCGTTCCAGGTCTCACCGGAGCTGCCGCCGTCGCCATGTCTATCGTGATGGCGCCTATTGAGGTGATGAGCAAACTCGTCAAGCCGTTTGCGCTCGCCGTTCGGCTATTCGGCAACATGACCGCCGGGCATTTTGTGATCCTGTCGCTCTTCGGCATCATCTTCCTGTTTGGTGATCTTGCGGTATGGAACTGGGGCATCGGCTTGGCCACGGCGGCGTTGGTGTTGGGCATCATGCTGCTCGAGATTATCGTTGCCCTGCTGCAGGCATATGTGTTTGCCTTGCTGACTGCCGTGTTCATCGGCTTGATGCAGCATGAGCACTAGCAAATGAGAAGTAAGAAGTGAGAGGTGAGAGGGAAGCGGTGGGGATTAGCAACCACAGGATTCTTACGATTGAGTGGTAGCCAGGCGCTGGTCGCTGGCGGCTACAACAGGTACGGGACAGGCGCCTCATCCCGCACCCTACCGTACCCGACCGAATGGTCGGGAAAGCCCGCTGGCCTTTCGGCCGTTGGCGGGTCGCCATCAAACCGTCGTTCGGGAGAGACGATGGCCGAGATGGGGGCGCAACGATCTGAGATCTCCCGCAACGAGGTGAGGAACATTTGCAATGATCGACATCTTGATGACTCTGCAAGAAGTGACACTGAACGCTGAGCAGCAAGCCATGGTGGATGCCGCCAAGAACACCAATGCGCTGCTCGGTGCCGGTATTGGGCTGGGTTTGGCCATCATCGGGGCCGGTATTGGCCTTGGACGGATTGGCGGTCAGACGGCCGAAGCGATTGCACGCCAGCCGGAGTCCGCAACTGAGATCCGCGGTGCGGCGTTGCTGATCGCGATTCTCTTGGAGGGGGCGACGATCATCGCGCTCGTCTTTGCGCTCCTGTTCAAGCTGGTCGCGTAATGGCAGCGACGTTGTCGAATGGACTTGTGCTCCTCGCCGCGGTACAGGAGGAGCACGGACCGAGCTCACCGTTTGAGGTGGAATTCGGGCTCTTCTTCTGGACATGGCTCGTGTTCATTGCCCTGTTTTTCCTCCTCAAGCGCTTTGCCTGGCCGGCAATCGTCAAGGCGACGGAAGATCGGGAAAAGAAGATCGCGAATCAGCTAGCGGAAGCCGAGAGGATGAACCAGGAGGCCACGACAGCGTTGGAGGAACATAAGAGCCTGCTTGCTGGAGCGAAGGAAGAGGCGGGAGCACTGATTAATGAGGCCAAGGTCGTAGGCCAGAAAGAGCGAGAGCAGATCCTCGCCAAGGCGCGCGAGGAGCACGACCAAATGCTCGAGCGGGCTAAGCGCGAGATCATTGCCGAGAGAGACCGAGCTTTAGTTGAGTTGCGGCGTGAGGCGGTGGATCTGTCCCTCGCTGCCGCGTCCCGCTTGGTGGGGGATAAACTTGGGGACGACGCTAACCGGCAGCTGGTCATCGACTATCTCGGTTCCTTGGAAGAGCAACGGTGAGAGAGCCAACGATCGCCCGGAATTACGCCGAGGCGCTGTTCGCGCTCGGCGAGCGGTCGGACCAGGTCGAGACCTTCGCCGACCTCATGGAAGTAGTGGCTGGTGTTGTCGAGGCCGACGATCGTATTCGCGTCGTACTCGAGTCTCCGAGGGTGCCGAAGGACCAAAAACAGGAACTCTTGGCCAACGCTCTTCGGGGGCGTGCGCCTCAGGAGTTCGTTCGTTTCCTCGGTGCCATAGTGAAGCGTGGCCGGCAGGGCATGATCGGCGCGATTGCCAAAGAGTACCTCGAGCTGGTGGACATCAAGTTCAATCGGGTTCATGCTGCCGTCACTGTTGCAAGAAAACCGGATCCGGCTTTGCAGGCGGAGATCAAGGAACGCCTGACGGCTGTACTCGATAAGGAAGTCATCCCCCACTTCAAGCACGAGCCAGCAATCTTGGGTGGGGTGATCGTCCGCGTCGGGGACCGCGTCATGGACGGGTCGTTGCGACGCAAAATGCTCCGACTGCGAAAGAGCATGCTCGGCGCGTGACGCCCGGTTGAAGTGGAGCGATGTAATGGAGAACGGCGGTCGGGATCACTCGACCGCCGTCTTGATTTTCTTACCATGACCGCTGGTAACGACGAGAACGGACAAGATACCTGTGCGGTTGCACGGCCAGAACACCGGTCGCAACCGCGGCGGAGCGGAGCGGCTGAGCCGACCGCGAGGAGATAACTATATGACTGAGCGAGTTGGATTCATCGGATTGGGAGCCATTGGCGAGCCGATGGCAAAGCACATCGACGCAGCGTTTGAAACGGTCGTGTGGAATCGAACCTTGGCACGCGCAAAATCGTTTGCCAAGGAGACTCGAGCTAGTGTGGCGGCTTCGCCGCGAGATCTGGTTGCCAGCGTCGATGCCGTGATCACCTGCCTTCCGACCTCAAAGGAGGTGCTCGAGGTTGTAGAGTCGGTGGGTGATGCGTGGCGGGAGGGGCAACTACTCGTCGATGCCACCTCGGGAGATCCCGCCGGGTCGCGTACAGCGGCTGAACAGCTGGGCCACCGCGGTGTGGGCTTTGTAGACGCGCCCGTGAGCGGAGGGACAAGCGGTGCCAGAGCCGGCAAGCTGACCGTGATGTTGGGTGGAGATGAGCCCTGGGTGTCCCGAGCGAAGAAACTGGTCGCCCCGTACGCGGGGAAAATTGAACACGTGGGTTCGGTTGGCGCAGCCCACGCCGTCAAGGCAGTCAATCAAGCGTTGCTGGCGGTCAACATCCAGGCGGTGGCAGAGGGCTTGGCTGCACTGGTGAAGTTCGGTGTAAAAGCCGGCGCGGCCCTCGATGTGATCAACGCCTCCACTGGCCGCTCGAACGTGACTGAGAACCTGTTCCCAAAACGCGTGGTTACCCGCGAGTGGCCCCGCACATTCCGCCTCGCGCTGCTCGACAAGGACGTGGGCATCGCACTGAAGATGTTGGAAGACCTGAACATTCCCCACGAGGCCTTCCGCGTGGCGAGAAGATTCTGCGCCGAGGCGCGGCAGGCCCTTGGCGAGGAGGCGGATCACGTTGAGGCGGTGAAGGAGATCGAACAGGCGGCGGGTGTTCAGATTAAGTGAGGTCCCCCCCCTCCCCGCGCTTGTGTGCGGGTCGGCCAGCCAGCCCGGCTTCTGACCTATCCCCCGGTAGGGCTTGCGCTTAGGATCCCGCAGATCTGTCCTTTCCGGAAATCATCCCGGCGAGCCCGGAAGGTGGTAAACGCCAGCCGGCCATAGTGCGTCTCATTATTGCACCAGGGCCGTGACGGGGTGCCGTTGAGCAATATCGAATCCGATAACCAAGAGCTGCGCACCCTGGTGACCCGAGCAAAACGGGGCGATACGGCGGCAGCCGAGAGGCTCATTCGGGCGCTCTATCCCCCGGTGTTCAGGTGGGCGTTGGTGAAGCTTGGATCACGAGATGACGCTGAGGATGTTTGCCAGGAAGTCATGATACGTGTTCACCGGTATTTGAGCCGCTTCGATGATCGCTCCAAGGTCACGAGTTGGGCATACAAGATCACCAGCAACGCCGTAGCAGACCATCGACGGCGGAGTGCAAAGCACCCGCGCGCCGTTGACTCGCCGGAGGGCAGTGAAACGCGTGAACATGTTGCGCCCGTCCTAGATGAGGCTTCGCGCATCGACAGCGACCGTGCGGTGGAATTGGTTTCGTCGTTTTTTGAAGGGTTGCCCGCGAAGCAACGGGAGGTGTTCGACCTTGCCGATCTGCAGGGGCACGGGCCGGCTGAGATCGCAGAGATGCTTGACATGAACGCCAACACGGTGCGAGCCAATCTTTTCAAGGCGCGCAGATTCATCCGACGCAAGATCCTGGAGACGCAACCGGAGCTGGTGGAGGGTTATCGGTCATGACGTGCGAGATGAAGCTAGACCTCTTGCTCGAAGCCGAGCCCGATGAGCTTGCGGGAATCGGTGATACCGAGGTGGCACAGCACGTAGCACACTGCCGTCGCTGCCGTGCCGTCGCCGATGAAATTCTCGGGGGGCAAGCACTATTGGCCGACGGACTTCGAGTCCTCAGCCCGGCGGTAGATGTGAATTCGGTCGTCGAGCGGATCCGGTTACGGGAGCGCAGACGGCATCAGCGAAGTCGGGTCCGCAAGTTTGTGCTGCCGCTAGCGGCCGCAGCAGTTCTTTCAGTGCTGGTGTTTGGTGACCGCATGTCCCGCCGGATGGTCTATGACGATACTACCGCTCGTGGCGCCGCCACGTTGGAAGCGGCTCGAGCCATTCAGGTGTCACCTGCCAGAAACGTGGCGGTGATGAAAACAGACAACCCGAAGATCACCGTGATTTGGTTTTACTGAGCGAGGCAATCATGAAGGTACCGCATGCAGCAGGGATTCTGGTTGGTGTGGGGCTGATATTGCTCGGGTGTGGACGGCAGGAGCGCTTGGATACGAGGACCTTTGAGCTGAAACATCTTGATGACGATGTGGCTGCCACGCTCATCGACCCCTACGTGTACGCTGACCGGCCCGACGCGCCGGGCGCCGTCAGCGCGGTCCGCGGGGGGCTGACCGTCAGAGAGACTCCCGACAACCTGTCGAAGATTGCGCGCGTCCTCGGCGAATTCGATCGGCCGTCACGTAGTGTCACATTGCATTTCCAGATGATCTCCGCAAACGGCAATGCCCAATCTGACCCACGGATTGCAGAGGTTGAGGAAGAGCTGCGAAAGCTGTTCCGGTTCAGCGGTTATCAGCTGCTGGCGGGCACGGCCATAACCGGGCTTGAACACTCCTTCGTCCAGCAACGCATGTTCGTGCAGCAGGGGCGAACGGGGGATTTTTCTGATTTCATTGTGTATGCGACGATCGGCTCTGCAGGGGGGGAGGGGGACTCCGCGGTCGTTGATCTAGAGATTGAACTGCAGGGCCACCAGCAACCGCTTTTAGCTGCCTCGGTCAGTCTCAACGTGGGTCACACGGTAGTGCTGGGGACGCTTCCGTTAGCGAGTGATGAGGCACTCGTCCTCACTGTTAGGGCGGAGATACAGGAGGGGCGAGGAAGGTGAGAAGCGTTGAAAGAGAGGGGAGAAGGTAGAAGGGGGCGAAGGCAGTCACAAACCAGACCGCCCCACCGCCGGGCTGGGCGGTGGGGCGGTAGGCTCTCGCTGCTGTGTGGGGTATTGCAGCGGTTGGGGGCCGTCTAGAACTCCACCGTTGGTGTTTCGGCGGCCGATTCGTCCTGCAGCTCGAAGTACTCCCGCGCCCGGGCTCCAATAGCTTTAGCGGTCAACACCGCCGGAAACCGCCGGATATAGCCATTGTACTCACGGACGGCGTTGTTGTAGTCCTGTCGCGCCGTCGATATGCGGTTTTCCGTGCCCTCGAGCTGATCCTGCAGCGCGCGAAAGTTCTCGTTGGAGCGTAACTGCGGGTATGCCTCCGAGATCGCAAGTAGCCTGCCGAGGGCGGAGGTCAATCCAGTGTTGGCCTGAGCCATCTCTTGAAGATCCCCCCCCTGAATGGCACCACCCAGTCGAGATCTGGCATCCGCCAGTGCTGTGAATACTTCCCGCTCTTGCGCCGCAAAACCCTTCACGGTCTCAACGAGATTTGGGATCAGGTCTGCACGACGCTGGAGCTGGACCTTGATCTGACTCTCAAACGCAGTTACCTGCTCGTCGAATGTCTGGATCTTGTTGTAGCCGCATCCGGAGAGCGAGAGCATCACCAGGCCGAGAAGAAGCCGCTTCATCTTACCGTGCTCCTAGTAGGGTGTTGTTCGTTAGTCCTCTTCATCAGCTGTTACCGCTGACATCCGGGTCAGGATCCACATTATCCGCTTTGACTGCACTGGTAATGGTGGTCGACACCGAGAGCTGGTCAACGAACTGTGCCAGCTTCTGTAGCTCGTCCACGTATGTCGCTGCTACGGCGTCGTACGGTCTGAGCGCTCGTACCGTGTGACCGGAAATCTTCTCTACCACCCAATCGAATGCCGTCGCGTCGAGGCTAGCTGCCTCACAAGCCTGTTTGACCAGCATCCCTGGGTCACGCTCAGGCGTTCTCGCCACGAGTCGCACCACGGCGCGCATCAGAACAAAGAACGTTCTAATCGAATCGATAAGCAGGCGAGTGAGCGCCTTGCCATCGGGCGCGGCGACGGCGTATTCCGTTCGCAACTGCAGCAGCTTCCCGCGCACCTCCCGCTCGAGCTCGTGCCGCAAGTCCTCCTTCGTTGTCGTGAGCCCATCGAATGGATCTGAGCCGCGGAGCAGCTCGTGCGCCTCGCGCATATCTTCGACCTCAATGGGGAACACGTCGGTGGACGCACGCCACCCTTGCTCAGGAAAGATGAGCGGGGCCGGCTCCCGCCGTTTGACCCAATCCGAAATGGCCGACTCGATTGGGCGCAGGGCCGCTGTGGATGCGTCTTTGACGATCAGCAGCAGATTCAATTCTGCATGCCCGGCGCCATACCCACCTCGGACGGCTGAGCCAAACAGGATAATGGAGACCAGATTGTCACCAAGTGCATCCACGAGCTTGTCAGCCAGCTCGTGCGCTCTCTGGAGCTTGTCTTTTGCCATGCTAGAAACTCCCTGAGGCGCCGCCGCCCCCGAAGCCGCCGCCGCCCCCGAAGCCCCCAAAGCCCCCGCCCCCAAAGCCCCCGCCACCAAATCCACCTCGGTGGTGCCCGCCTCGACCACCGAGAAGCATCGACAGCAGGATGTATTGAGCCATGCCTCCCCCCCAACGTCTGCGCCGCCCCAGTCCCCCACTGGCAAGGATGATGAAGAACAGGAGCATCACGAGCCCGACCGGAAACCCACGTCGTCGGCTGGGCCGCGGCTGAGGTGGCGCGACGGCCACTCGGCCAGTGAGCTCGAAATCGAACTCCCTCGCGTAGGACTCTGCCAAGAGTTGAACCCCGGCGGCCACGCCGCGAGAGAAGCTGCCCGACTGAACGGCGGCTGCCCCGATGGCGTCCCGGATTCGACCGGCCTGCGCATCGGTGATGAAGCCCTCGGCGCCCAAACCCGTACCGATAGCGATGTCCGACCGGCCATCTCCGGGCCGCGCGCCCGGCTTCAGCAGCAATACAACACCGGCGTTTCGCGCCCGATCTCCGGCTTGGCCCACGGCCCCAATGCCCCACTGTCTGCCGATATCGCGGGCCACCGCGATGGCGGCGCGCCCTTGCAGGTCGGGTAACGTGACCACCACGAGCTCACCCCCGGATTTCTGACGCACTTCCTCGATCAAAGCCAGCATGCCACGCTGATCAGCCGTTGTGAGAACGCCGGCGAAATCATTCACAAAGCCCACCGGATCGGGCAGTTGCAGCTGCATCGTGGCCAGCAGGATGAGAATCGTCATAGACTCTTAAGATATACGGATGGAGCGCGACTGTGTTTCGACTTGAGCGGAACCGGAAGCCGCTGGGGCGCTCGGCCTGCCGCCCCGCCCAGAGGCCAGTTAGAACCTTCCGGAGGCACCCCCGCCTCCGAAACCACCTCCACCTCCAAATCCCCCGAAGCCACCGCCGCCAAATCCCCCACCTCCCCACCCACCGGAACCTCCGCGAACTCCGTCCACCAAGACACTACGAGGAACAGAACGACGAGGATCGCTGCGATGAGTCCTAGAAACCGCACCGCCCGAAGCTGGCCGCGCAGAGACGCCACGCACCGCGTACGATAGGGTTCATCCTCGGCTCACATCGTCTCATCGGCTGCGGACCAGTTTTCCGCTGGACTGGCGAGCACCCGGAGAGTCGTCAAAGCAGTGCAATTGCCGCCGGAGTTGTGCCGTGGCTACCTTTCGCCGTCACCAACCAAGGGGCAGACAGTTGCAGTGCGTTACCGGGACAACTCTGGGCGTGATCGCCGCGGCAATCTCCGTCACCTCCACGCTCTCGGCGGCGGCGGTTCAAGATACAATCGGCTATTGGCAGCAGGATGTCCACTATCAGATTCGGGCCGTTCTCCACGAGCCCTCAGGTACATTATCGGGTCACGAGGTCATCACCTACGCCAACCGCTCGCCTGACACTCTGACCGAGTTTTACCTGCACCTCTACCTCAACGCTTTCCGGCCTGGTTCTCGCTGGTCGGACAGGGACAGTGTTGAGGGAAACCGCCGCTTCAACGATCTGGCAGATCCTGATTATGCGTTCGAGCGTGTGAACAGTGCCAGCATCAACGGCATCTCTGTTACTGCATCGTACCCCTACGCACCAGACTCAACGATCGTTCAGTTCAACCTCCCTTCCGCTCTGCCGCCGGGACAGTCGATGGAAGTGGCTCTGGATTGGCAGGCGCGACCCAGCACTTTACCGCGGCGGCAGGGACGGCAGGGCCGGCGATTCGATTTCGCCCAGTGGTACCCGAGGGTTGTCAC
>JBDHDY010000049.1:0-11173 GCA_039591275.1 Gemmatimonadota bacterium
CTACGCCACCTCCGACGGCAGTCAGGGGCAAGAAGCCAAATTCACTCACTCGGCATCCCTCGCGTGTTAAAGCGGTTCATCGCGGTCTCGATACCTTCCTTGATCCAGCACTCTACCGCCTCTGTGAGTCTCGGCATCGTGTTGGTGACTGTCCGCAGCTCTTCGTCCGTGAAATTCGACAGAACGAAATCGGACTGGTCCACGTCCGGTGGCCGCGGCCCCACGCCGATCCTCAGGCGAGCGTAGTCTTCCGATTGCAACCGGCCTGCGATACTGTGCAGACCGTTGTGTCCGCCCGGGGACCCTCGCGCCCGGATTCTGGATGTGCCTAACGGGATCGCGACATCATCGACGAGGACCAGCAAGTCGCGGCTGGGGTCGAAATCCTTGGTTCTGAGCAGCGGCCCCAGGGCCTGACCACTGCGATTCATGTATGTCAGCGGTTTGATGACGACGACTGATTCGTCGCCGACCATGTCTTCGGTGATCCGGGCACGCCAGCGCCATCCCCGCCGGAAACCGGGCATCCCCCATCGTTCGACGAGGGCGTCGGCCAACATGAACCCGGCGTTGTGTCGCGTCGAGGCGTATGCCGATCCTCGATTCCCGAGACCGACGATCGCGCGCAGGGTTACTCCTCTTTGTCCCTGCCCTTGCCCTTGCCCTCGCCTTCGCCCTCACCCTCACCCTCACCTTCCTCTTCACCCTTGGGCTTCCGGATGAGCTCGGGCTCGACGCCCTCCTCTTCCTCGACGACAGCCGGGGTCGGTTCCTCCTCAACGCGCGGCGGGATTACGCTGCACACGGTCGCTTCGGGATCATTGAGGATGGTGGCGTTTTCGATGTGGATGTCCTTCACGTTGAGAGACTGGGCCAAACCGAGATCGGTGACATCGAGCTCCACCCGGTCTGGGATGTTCCGGGGCAGCACCTCGATCCGGATCTCGCGCAGCACCTGGTCGAGCACTCCGCCCCCATTCCGCACGCCATCGGGGCTGCCCTCGAGGTGAAGAGGCACCTCGAGCGTGATCTTCTCGCCGGCGTGGATCTCGTAGAAGTCGATGTGACTGATTACTCGACGGACGGGATGATGCTGCACCTCGCGGATCACCGTCATGACAGTCTTGCCGTCTATAGACAGGTCAATGACCGTGCTGGCGGTCGCGTGCCCCGTCAGGGATTTCTCCAGGTCACTGAGGGCAATTGCTAGAGGCTGGGGCTCCCTCCCGCGGCCGTAGATCACTGCTGGGATCTTGCCCTGCATGCGAAGCTGGCGGGCCGCGCCCTTCCCTGTGCCGTGACGGCTTTCCGCCGCCAGGGTAACCGTTGTCGTCATCGTCTTGCTTCCTAACTCGTTGTATCAATCGAAGAGAGAGCTCACCGACTCGTTACTGTGTGTGTAGCGAATGGCTTGCGAAATGAGCGGTGCAATGGAGAGTACCTTGAGCTGATCGAAGCGGCGTCCGTCGGGGACATGGATGGTGTTGGCTACGGTAATCTGCGTGAAGGGGGCCGCCAACAATCGATCGACAGCTGGGCCCGACAACAGGGCGTGCGTCGCGCATGCATAGACCTGGT
Source organism: Gemmatimonadota bacterium (assembly GCA_039591275.1). Taxonomy (GTDB): domain Bacteria; phylum Gemmatimonadota; class Gemmatimonadetes; order Gemmatimonadales; family GWC2-71-9; genus JBDHDY01. Next base: position 1,579 of record JBDHDY010000049.1, read on the forward strand.
TGGCACCAAGCCGCTTCAGCGCGTGGCCGGCCTCCGAGAGAGTGCCGGCAGTGTCCACCATGTCGTCAACGATCAGGCAATCACATCCGCCCACTTCTCCCACCACGTTCACCACCTCGGCCACGTTGGCCGACGGTCGTCGCTTGTCGATGATTGCGAACCCGGCCTCCAGGCGCTTGGCAAACCCGCGGGCCATCTTGGCGCTTCCCACGTCCGGGGCAACAATCACGAGTTGATTCAGCTGCTTCTCCCGAAAGTGCTGCACGAACACCGGCGAGGCATACAGGTGGTCCACCGGGACATCGAAGAATCCCTGGAGCTGGTGTTGGTGGAAATCGATGGATAGCACGCGGTCCGCCCCGGCGGTCGTGACCAGGTTGGCCATCAGCTTGGCGCTGATTGCCACGCGAGGTTGATCCTTCCGGTCCTGTCGTGCATACCCGAAGTAGGGCACCACCGCCGTGATCCGCGCGGCACTTGCCCGTTTGGCCGCATCGATGAGAATCAGCAGCTCCAGCAGGTTTTCCGCGGGGGGGTTGGTGGACTGGATGATGAACACGTCCTGCCCGCGGACATTCTCGTCGATCCTGACGAAGATCTCACCGTCTGCAAAGCGCTTGATCCGCACCTGGCAGAGCGGTTGTCCTAGGCAGCGTGCGATCTCCTCGCCGAGCGGCGGATTCGCCGTCCCGGCGATGAGATTCATCTTCTCCAGGGGTCCCGTGACGTCCGACATATTGAGGCCGTAAAACTAGTTGGACGACTGAGTGACGCCAAGGGAAGCAGACCCGTTCTGCCTACCTCCCCCTGTTTTCGGGCCAACCACGCCAGCCGGGTCCCCGGACCACCCGTCCGGGCAGGGCGCCCGTGTGCTCGCCATCCCGCAGGACCTGCATGCCGTTGACGAACACGTGAACTACGCCGGTGGCGTATTGGTGGGGCTCCTCGAAGGTGGCGTGGTCCCGGATCGTCTCCGGGTCGAACACGACGACGTCGGCGAAATGCCCGGTGCGCAGCGCCCCCCGCCGCCGGATCTTGAGGTTCTCGGCCGGGAGCGACGTGAGGCGGCGAACGGCCTCCTCCACTGAGATGATGCCCTCCTCGCGGACGTAGCGGCCCAATAGCCTGGCGAAGTTGCCGTAGCCACGGGGATGCGGATTCGATCCGAGAAAGGCCCCCTCCGGTGCCAAGGATTCAGCGTCGGAGCCGAAACTCACCCACGGTTGGCGGATTTGTTTTTTGATGTTCTCCTCAGACATAAGGAAGTAGACCGTGCCAACCCGGCTGTCGTCGGCGATCACGAGGTCCATCGCCGTCTCCTCCGGGGACGTGCCCCTCATGGCTGCCACCTCTGCCAGCGTCTTTCCCGTGAGATACTTGAGGGAATCCTGCTTGAATCCGACTAAGAGCACTTTCTCCGGAGAGCCGGTATTCAGATAGAGATTCTCCCATTCGTCCGTCGGCGTGCTCATCTCGTGGCTCACCCGCTGCCTGATGCTGGGGTCTTTCAGGCGCGCGGCCCACGCGTCGTGGCCGCCTTCCTGTACCCAGGGCGGCATGGCTGCATCGAGTCCGGTGGCTCCCGCGGGATACGTGTACATGTCCGCCGTGATATAGAGGCCTTGACTGCGGGCTGCCTCGACGCGCTCGATCACCCGGTCCATCTTGGGCCAGTTCCCCTCACCCCCAGCCTTCAGATGATATATCTCCGCCGGGATGTTGGCTTCTCGCGCAATGGTGACTAGCTCGTCCACTGCCTCGAGGAGCCGATTCCCCTCGCTACGCATGTGGGAGATGTACATCCCGCCGAACTCGGCAGCGACCTTGGAGAGCTCGATGAGCTCCGGCGTGTCCGCGTAGAACGCTGGAGCGTAGATCAAGGACGAACCCACTCCAAGAGCACCCTCTTCCATCCCCTGGCGCACGAGGCCTCGCATCCGTTCGAGTTCCTCATCCGTCGGTGGGCGATCTTCATGGCCAAGCTCGTGAATTCGGACCGTGGTGGCCCCCACGAATGAGGCGACATTCGTGGCGATACCGCGATCCACTAGGTACTCGAGATATTCGCCAAGCGTAGTCCATTCGATGTCGAACTTGATGTCTCCCTGCCGTTCCACAGCCTCGCGCTTCATGTCCTCGTTGAGAGGCCCGCCGGATTCTCCCTCACCGAACACTTCGAGGGTTACGCCCTGGCGGATGTCACTTTGTGATTTCCCATCTTCGATGAGGGATTCGGTGGCCCAACTCAGCATGTTTATGAAGCCAGGAGATACCGCGAGGCCGGTGGCGTCAATCTCAGTTCGGGCGGATGCCTCGCTTAGATCACCGATGGCCGCGATCGTGTCGCCTGCGATGGCGACGTCGGCAACTAGCGGAGCTGCGCCGCTGCCATCGTAAACAGTTCCACCACGGACGATCACCTCGTAGTCACGGGAGCAAGCAGCGCTTAAGCAGAGTAGCATCACGACAATAGTTGTTCGGTGCATACGGCCCCCAGAATCAAGAAACACGGTCATCTATAATGAAGAGCTCAACGGTCCGCAAACGACCGCGCATCGATAATATCGCCTAGCGAACCGTGCAGGACTATTCGTCATCCCGGTGGACGCTGCCAGGCGAAAACGCGGGAAGGCAAACGGCGACGTACTCGGCGCCTCCCTCCTCGGGAGTGCTGTATTGAATCCACTCGCCCCGGTGGGCGATCAGCGCCTGGCCTGGCCGCACATCAATGGCTCCAGCGGCGTGTTTCGCCCGCACCATGCCTTTCAGCACTATGGTCATTTCGTCGAAGTCGGGTCGTTGCCCTGGCTCCGTCCACCCTTGGGGGCTCCGCATGCGGGCAATGCTGACTGATGTAGTGTCGGAATTGACTCGCCCCACGTATTCCTCGATTTGTTTCGGTGGCTGACCAGCCGCCTGTATGGTTGTCGGCGAAGAGATCAACGTCGGCATGTGCTGCGGACCCTCCTACGCTCAATGTGGAATGACGGATTGCCGCGGGCTGTGAAAAAAGCGCAACGGACTGGTTTGTTCCTTCCCCTACACCCTACACCCTACACCCTATACCCTACACCCTACACTCTCACCCTAAGCACCCGTCCCGGCCTTGCCCCTGTGTGCTGGCCGTCTCGGATTACAAAAGTTCCGTTCACCCACACATGCGTGACGCCGGTGGGGTATTGGTGCGGATGCTCGAAGGTGGCGTTGTCGACCACAGTGCTCGGATCAAAAGCGACGAGGTCGGCGTAGGCGCCTGCCGCCACGAGACCGCGGCCGTGCAGCTGCAATCGCGTGGCGGGCATTGCAGTCATCTTGTGGATCGCTGTTTCCAACGGCATGAGTTCGCGCTCTCGACTGTAAAACCCGAGGACGCGAGGAAAGGTGCCGTAGGCTCGGGGGTGAGGGGTGCCGCTCGACAACGCGCCGTAGGTTGCTCGGGCACCAGCGTCGGAGCAGATCATCCCGAGAGGATGCCGGAGAAATTTGGCGGTGTTCTCTTCGCTCATGCCAAATCCCACCATCCCCGCCCCATTGCGGTCGTCGATGATAATTCGTTCGAGGAGGCGATACGGCTCCTCACCGCGTTCCGCCGCGAGCTCTCCCAGACGACGTCCTCTCGCCCATGCCAGAGCATTGGAGCGGGTCGACGTGATCTGTACGGCATTCCACGACCCTAGCTTTTGCACCTTGGCACGAACGTCCCGCTCGATGACGGCATGCTGCTCTTCATCCCCAAGCCTTGCCAGGAAAGCTTCCGTTCCCCCATCCCGGCTCCACACGGGGAAGAGGGAACCGAGACCGGTGCTGTAAGCGACGTAGGGGTAGCGGTCGAACATGACATCGATACCGTCTGTCCGAGCGCGCTGCAGGAGGTCGAGCGCCGAATCCGCTTTCCACCAGTTGCGTTGCCCTTGAGCCTTGAGATGGGCTATCTGCACGGGCACCCCGCCCAGCCGTCCGACATTCAGCGCCTCCTCGATGGCGGCAAGAAGTTGATCGTCTTCGTTGCGCATGTGGGTAGAGTACGGGAGACCCGTGGCCCGTAGCGGCGTTGCGAGGGCTACCAGCTCGTCAAGCGTGGCAAACGCACCGGGGATGTACTCCAGCCCGGTCGATAATCCGCATGCGCCGGCGCGCAACGCATCTTCCACCAGGGAAACCATCCGCCGGAGTTCTGCGGTATTGGCAGGTCGGTCACCGTCACCGATCACGTACCTCCTGACGGTTCCGGCGCCGACCATGCTTGCCAGATTAACGGAGGCGGCGTCCCGCTCCAAACGACGGAAGAACCCGTCGAGGTCGCGGAAATCGATGTCTGCGTCGTAACGCGCCCGGTAGCCGTCCCGCGTCTGTTCCCACTGCTCGTCAGTCCATGGTCCGATGGATCCACCATCCTGTCCGACGACCTCGGTGGTGACGCCTTGCCGGATCTTGCTCTCGGCTCGTGGATTGACGAGCAACACGAGGTCAGTGTGAGAGTGGACGTCTATGAAGCCGGGTGCGAGCGCAAGCCCGGCTAGATCGACTTCGGTCCCGCCGTACCCCACGAGGTTTGGTCCAACCTCCAGGATGGTCTCTCCCTGTACAGCGACGTCAGCGTGATGCGGTGGAGCGCCCGACCCATCGAATACGAGTGCTCGGCGCAATATCAGATCCGCCCGTCCTGCTCTACGGCCACGAAAACGGCGGTACGAAACTGGGATACGCCCCGATGCCATGGCGCCCCACAGGGCAGCACCATGGGCGAGGAATGTTCTCCGGTCGATCATCTGGAAAGGCTCTGACGTGGGAGGAAGTCGGGTTTCGGCTACGCGTTCATGGAGGGGTCAATTCAGCGCGCAGCGTTTCCAAAATCTCGAGGTCCTTATCGGGCGCATTCCCAAGAGCGCGCTCCACAGCTCGAAGTGCCCGCCGCGCAGTTCTGCGTGCGGCCGCGGCATTGGCGTCCCTGACGACTTGTGCCGCAGCATCGCCGGCATCCTTGCCCGGTCGCACCGCTGCAAGCAACTCGGCGTGGAGCACGCGAGCCTCCAGATCGCTTCTGGTCTCGAGTTCCGCGATGGCTCGCTCGCGGATCGACCGGAGTTCTCCCGACGTGAGGAATTCCACCTTGACGACGTGGGCGATCAGAGGCGCGAAGAAGGCATACCGCTGGCCATCGAATGAGACGAGATGGTGTCGCTCCAGGGCGCCGAGATGCTCTTTCACTTGCTGTAGTGGCACGTCTGTAAGCCTCGCGAGCAACTCGGGGTCTAGGGCAAGATCCAACACACTGGCCACGGTGAGTAGACGACGCGCTTCGTGATCGAGCGCGGTCACGTTCGCCACGATCGCCATGCGGGCAAGATCCGGCACGGAGATCGGGAGCGGCGATTCCATCGTGGTGTTTTGCTTGGGCCACTGCGCAACGTCCTCCCGCAGGGTGATCGCGTGGCGGAGACCCCTGAGCAGGGTGACGGCCAGGAACGGGCTGTTCCCGGTTTCGAAAATGACACGTCTGGTGAGGCGATCCAGCTCTTCATCATCCTCGCACCAGGTGGCGAGCCCGTGCACCAGGGCCCGCAGGTCGTCGTCCTCCAACGGGTGCAGCCGCACTGCACCACCCGGAATGCCGCGACCGATTTCTCCCCTGAGCCGGACGAGTTCGAGTGGTGCGTCCTGGACGTGCTGGAGCGAGCTGATGATGAGTGCCGATGGGAGATCATTTAGCTGGGTGAATGCGGCATAAAGTCCTTGAAGGGTGGCGGGATCTGCGTAGTGCGCGTCGTCTACGGCGATCAGCAACGGGTTTTCCTCAGCGACGGCTGACAGGAGGGCGCCGAGGGCGGCTCCGACCTCAGCCGTGTCCCGTGGTTCCCGAGGGGGAGAGGCTGAGATGATCTCCGGAATCAGGCAGGCCAGGACGGCCAGTCGTTCAGGGTCGGTGGCTGCGACTCCTGGCGCGCTGGCAAGCCCCGCACGGGCCAGGGCGCGGAGGGTACTCCAGGGCGCATCGTGGTCGCTTTCCAGTGGATGTGCTACCACCGCCAACCCTCCTCGAAGTGTCCACCTGGCGACACACTCCGCCACCAATCTAGTGCGTCCCATCCCGGGGTCGGCGTTGATGGCGAGCCCTCTGACGCCTCCAGCCATCGCTTCGGAAAGGATGGTGAAGCTGCTCTCTTGAATTGGGCGCCGCCCCACGAGGGGTGGCTCGGTGTCCGCGTATTGGGCGGAGACCCGGTGCCAGCGTTGGGTGCGGATGCGTTCCGAGAGGTCCTGCAAATCCCGACTGGGCGCTTCATTGAGCTCACGCTCGATTCGACTGCAAAACTCTGTGTATTCGTGCAGCGAACCCGTCCTGTCTCCCGCGAGGGCCAGAGCATTCATGAGCAGACTGACGGCGGGCTCTGAGTAGGGCTTCAGGGCGATGGCGCGCCGGGCGACGTCTGCTGCCTCGGAGTATTCTGAGCTGTTCAGCGCTTCTTTTCCCGTCTCGAGCAGGAGCATCCCGCCGCGTTCCCGATATCGCTCTCGCTGGCTGCTCACCCACGCCTCGAATTCCGGTGCGTCATCCACCGAGAAGCCCTCCAAGAAATCGCCCGTCATGTAATCGAGCGCTCGTGTCCCGTCTGTCTCGGCGACCCTTTCGAACTCTAGAACGTCGATCGTGAGACCGGTGTCGGCAAGCGTCAACGTTTCGCCGGTAGACTGGAGCCGGTCTTGCCCGAGGCTGCCACGGAGGCGGCGCACCGCCTCATTCAGCGAGTGTCTCGCCCGCGCCTCACTCTTCTCGGGCCATAGCAGTCCGACTAGATGATCCCGGCTGCGTGTGTGATTCGGCGAGAGGGCTAGGTAGACGAGGAGCGCCAGGTGCTTGCGCCACAGCACGTCCGCTGGCGGTGCTTCCCCCGCCACGTTTGCGGTGCACGCGCCAAACGCGGTGAGGTGGAGTGACGGTAGCCTAGGATCCGTTTCAGAGCTCATGTCAAAGGGCTTGAATGTGCCTGGGATAGAATACGGTCCGTGTACGGGCTTGCGCCACCAAGCACGGCCTCAGGATTCACGCGGGAACGACCGCTCGGACAGTGGTGGGCGGCCTGCTGCCAGGACGATCAGGCGTAGGGGTGTTCGTAGGGCGGCCGTCGCTCGTGCGAGCACCCTTCCGAGTAACCGTTCCCACCTGTACTCTATCGCTATGTCCATTCGTGCGGCGGTCATGACGGCTCCAGGCAAACCCATCGAGGTTTGGAAACTCGACGAGCCAAGCATCGAACCGGGAGGCATTCTTCTCGAGACGGTTGCCAGCGAGGTGTGCGGGACCGATGTGCACCTTCATCATGGGCGTCTGAGCGGTGTCCCCTATCCGATCATTCCGGGTCATGTGAGCGTCGGTCGTGTGCTGGAGACACGAGGTGTCGACCGGGATACCACCGGGCAGCCCCTCGCGGTGGGTGATGTCGTGACGTTCTATGATGTGCATGAAGTGTGCAACGAGTGTTGGTATTGCCTCGTGGCGCGACAGCCAAACCGGTGTCCGAGTCGTCGAGTTTACGGGATCACATACTCTGCCAGCGATGGTCTCTTCGGAGGGTGGTCGGAGCAGATATATCTCCAACCCGGTGTTCGCATCTTCAGGCTTCCCGAGCCCCTGACCGCGGATGACGTAATCGGTGGTGGGTGCGGCCTCTTCACCGGATTTGCGGCGGTGGAGCGAGCCGATCTCGCCATGGCTGACACGGTCGTTGTGCAGGGGGCAGGTCCCGTTGGGCTGTCGGCGGCCGCCTTTGCGGCGCTGCGTGGTGCTGGACAGGTGATCGTCATCGGCGATCCCACCAGTCGGCTGGAGCTGGCGTGCCTGCTCGGTGCCGATAAGGTGCTCTCACTGACCAACGACGGGCGTAGCGCTCGGGCGCAAGTGATCAAGGAACTCACTGCCGGCCGCGGCGCCGACGTGATCATCGAGGCGAGCGGTAACCCGCGTGCAGTAGAGGAGGGCTTCGAGCTGTTGAGAGACGGTGGGATCTACGTCATCGCGGGACATTATACGGATGTGGGTGAGGCCACGGTGAATCCGCACATCGATATCAATCGCAAACACGCTGACATACGAGGGCAGTGGGGCACTGGATTCGCTCACATCTATCGCGCGCTGCAGATGCTCGCCAAACATCACGACCGACTGCCCTTTGCCCGCATCATCGGGGAGCGCTACGGCCTGGAGGAAGCCACGCGTGCGCTTGAGGATGTCGAGGCGTTGCGAATTACAAAGGCCATAATCACTCCCTGAGGAAGGGAACAAAGATCAGGGGGTGATGCATCCACTGATCTAGTCGACACATCGCTGCGGGAGGTTAAGCATGCGAAGGCTATCTGTTTTGTTCATGGTGAGTACACTCTTTGCGACAGCTGCCGTTGCACAGACCACACCGACCGAGCAAGCGGCGGCAAGGGAAATCCTGCAACAAATTGACGAGTTACAGGAGCGGCTCGAGCCGACGGAGCGGGCGCAGCAGATGGCGGGCCGCCGAGATCGAGATCGGGACGCGATCTTCTCGCGCGTAGAAGAGCTGTGGTTGACGGAGATGCAGAATCTCAGTGATCACCTGGGGCGCAATCCGGAGGTGGGATTCAAGGAGTACAAGTCAGTGGATACGCTGACTGCCGTGCTGGGGACGTTCGGGTTTACGGTGGAAACCGGATTGGCCGGGTTGGAGACGGCATTCGTGGGCAACTGGGATTCACCGGCGGGGACGGCGGGACCGACGCTTGGCGTAATCGTCGAGTATGATGCTTTGCGGAGCACGCACGAGCCCTTTCACGGTTGTCAGCACAACGGACAGGGGCCGACGGGGTTTGCGGCGGCGATTGCCCTAGCGGAGTACATGGAGCAGGAGCGTCTGCAGGGTCGCGTCCGGGTGTACGGCACGCCGGCTGAGGAGATGGCCCCGCCTCCCAAGGAAACGATGTGGCAGGCCGGGGTGTTTGAGGGCGCTGACATCCTGGTTAGGAGTCATGGTTCGAGTGAGACCTCGCGCGGTAAGGCCGGTTTCGGCGTGTGTTGTCTCAACATCAACAGCGTGCGTTACATATTTACGGGACAGGCCTCACATCAGCGGGCCTCGTGGTTTGGGCGTAATGCGTTGACGGCCGCTGTGCGGTTCTACAACTCCGTGGACGGTTTGAGGCCGACCTTTCGACCGGAAGCCTCAATTCAGGGTGTCATTCCGGAGGGCGGTATTGCACCCAACGTTGTACCGGACCGAGCCGTGGTCGACTATTACATCCGCTATCCCGACGAGGTGTACCTCGAGCACATAACGGAGATGATCGCCGATGCAGCGCGAGGGGCTGCGCTTAGCACCGGTACCGAGGTCGAGATCGAGGTGTACGGCCGTATGCGGGATGGCATCACGCTCGGAACGTTGGAGGAACTCTACTTCGCCTACGCCCGAGAGCTCGGAGCACCGGAGATCAACCCTGTCCAGCAGCGACCGGCGGGCTTCGAGGAGACGGGGTTTGTCTCTCGCGACGTTCCCGGTGTGGGCGTAGGTGTGTTCAGTTCGCCGGCGGCGGGTCACTCATATGCGCGGTTTGAGGATTCGATGAAATCGGT
>JBDHDY010000050.1:0-13375 GCA_039591275.1 Gemmatimonadota bacterium
CCCATTTCGCGCAGTTGGCAGGCTGATTCTAATTTCGATTGTGATTGCCCTAGGGTGGTACGTGCTCGTGCAGTGGACCGTAGGGGTCACCTTACCGAACCAAGGACTCGGCGAGCGCCAACTTCCAACCGCCGACGCGATGGCAGCGGTTTACGGATCGCCGTGGGGCGGGAGAGTGCTAGTGTTAGGGGGTCTCGCGGGTATCCTCACCAGCTGGAATGCGTTCTTCATCGGGGCTTCACGTCTGCTCTTTGCGATGTCCCGTGGCGCGATGCTCCCGGCAGTCTTCACGCGACTGCACCCTCGATTCCAGTCGCCGGTAGCGGTCATCTTGCTCATCACCTGCTTCACAGTGGTCGCGCCGTTTTTTGGGCGACCGGCTCTGGTCTGGTTGGTGGACGCAGGAAGTTTTGCGACCGTTGTTGCCTACGTGCTGGTGGCGATTTCGTTTCTAAGCATTCGCCGCAGGTTCCCCAACCTGTCGCGACCCTACAGAGTGCCCGCACCACGAATAATCGGCGCCATGGCCGTGCTCACCAGCCTTTTCTTTCTGGCTCTCTATCTGCCGGGGAGCCCGGCCGCCCTCGCCTGGCCGTTCGAGTGGGCCATCGTTCTCGTCTGGGCGTTAGTGGGAGCCCTCTTCGCCGTCTGGTCACGAAGGCGGGCCATCGCCGTGGGACGCGCAGCACAGGCAAAGCTGATTTTGGGTGATTACGCGGAGGCCCTGGAGGGAGCCGCCTCCGATTCTGAGCAATTAGGAGGAACACGATGAAGATGTATATAGGGGGAGCGTGGGTCGATACGAGCAAGAAGACGGAGGTATTGAATCCGTTTGACGGGTCAGTCGTCGACGTAGTGCCGCAGGCCGGGCCCGCCGACGTCGAGCGAGCAATAGCCTCGGCAGTGCGTGGAGCGGCGGTCATGGGGGAGCTTCCCGCGCACGAGCGTTATCGGATACTCCACCGGGCGGCGGAGCTCATGGAGGAGCGACTCGAGGATCTCGGCCGCACCATCACGCTCGAAGAAGGAAAGATCATCGCGGAAGGCCGCGGCGAGGCAGCCAGAGCCATCCAGACGATGACACTCTCCGCAGAAGAGGCAAAGCGTCTCTACGGAGAAACGTTGCCCCTGGACGCTTCACCGGGAGCGGAGGGAAAGTTCGGCTTCACCATCCGGGTTCCGTGCGGTGTGGTCGTGGCCATTTCGCCTTTCAACTTCCCTTTGAACCTCGTGTGCCACAAAGTCGGCCCCGCACTGGCAGCGGGAAACGCGGTCATAATCAAACCAGCGAGCGACACCCCTCTTGCGGCGCTCAAGCTCACGGAGGTTCTCCTCGAGGCCGGTCTGCCCGAAGAAGGGGTGCAATGTATCGTCGGGCCCGGAAAGACCGTGGGCAATCCCCTGTGCACCGATTCACGCGTACGAAAGATCACATTCACAGGAAGTCGCGACGTCGGGGAACAGATCTGCAAGATGGCGGGCCTCAAAAAGGTCACCATGGAACTGGGCTCCAACTCGCCTCTCATCGTGATGCCTGACGCCGATCTGGAGAAGGTTGCTGCCGCCACCACGACCACAGGCTTCGCGAACGCCGGACAGGTCTGCATCTCCACTCAACGCGTCCTCGTGGAGCGTAAGATCTATGGTGATTTCGTCGACGCCCTCGCACCGAAGGTCGAAGCGATCCCTACCGGCAATCCACTCGACGAAGCGGTGGGAATGGGACCGATGATCCGCGAAGCCGACGCAGCACGTGTGAGCGAGTGGATCGGCGAAGCCGTCGGTAGGGGAGCCCGCCTAGTGGTGGGTGGAGATCATCAAGGCACCATGCACGCCCCGACAGTTGTGGCCGACGTCGATCCGAAGATGCGGATCTCTTGCGACGAGCTGTTCGGACCTGCGGTGGCGGTGACCGCTTTCGACACGATCGACGACGCGATCGGCCTCGCCAACGACACCAACTACGGCCTGGCGGCGGGTTTGTTCACAGAGAACGTGCACTGGGCCATGGAGTTTGCGAGAAAGGTCCACTCGGGAAACCTCATGATCAACTGGGGGCCACAGTGGCGAGCCGACCTGATGCCGTACGGTGGCCTAAAGGAAAGCGGGATGGGAAAGGAAGGCCCGAAGTACGCCATCCAGGAAATGACGGGATGCGACGGGCATTGGGTGAGAATCAACATTCTTTCACACGCTCGGAGTATTTCTAGCCGTACGTGAAGTCGGGCTCGAACAAGCGATTCAGAGCGAGGGTGACGAGCACGCGGATTTTGTTCTTCATACCGACCAACTTCAGTAGGTAGGCCGCTCGGTAGATCCACCAAGCCATCGGGCCGGTGATGCGTACACCGAGGATGTCCACGAGCGCCACGCCCCCGCCGAGGGAGACGATCTTGCCCGCGTGATAGGCCTGATATGGCCTCGATGTTGGCCGCAGCGCGCATGCCCTGACTGATCGCAATTGGCGCGACCCTGGGATACGGCTGCCCAGTCCGGGGTTCGGCAAGGGCCGTGATATCGCCCACCGCAAAGACGTTCTGCACACCCTCCACGCGAAGAAACCCATCGACCTTGACGGTCCCGTGTTCCACAGGAAGACCGAGCGATGACACCCAGGCACCGGGAGCTGTGCCGGCGGTCCAGATCAGCGTGTTGGCTCGAATGACCTCGGTTCCTTCCGGGCCGCGCATCGTGATCGCGCCTCGCTCTGTGGACGCGTCGACAATGCGCGTGTTCAGGCGCACGTCAATCCCGCTCGCCCTGATGCGCCTAAGACCCTCGCGTGCTAAGTCGCTGTCAAACCCGGTAAGGATTCGCTCTCCGGCTCCTACCAAGATCACCCGAAGCGGGAGGGGCTCGGCATAGTACGGGCCAAGAATCTTATTACCGAAATTGAGGATGGCGCTTGCAATCTCAACCCCGGCCGGGCCGGCCCCGGCTACCACAAAGGTGAGCCGTCGTTGGCGCTCGCCGTCATCTTCGCTCAGAGTCGCTTCCTCCAGGGACCCGATGACGCGTCCCCTCACGGCTAAAGCATCATGGACAGAGGTGAACGGCACACTGTTTCCCCGCAGGGACTCACTTCCGAAGAACTGGGGTTCGGCACCGGCGGCCAAGACCAGATAATCGTACGGAAGCTCGGTGTGCCGGGTCTGCACTGCGCATCGCTCGAGGTCGAGTCCACAGGCTGTATCCTGCACGAACTGGAAGTCGTACCGGCGGGCGAGTGCACGATACGGATACGTGACGTGTTCGCGCCCGAGCACGCCTGTCGCTACCTCGGCCAAGAGGGGAGTGAAGGTGAAGTAGTTCTTGCGATCGAGCAGCGTGATCTCGGCCCCGGACTCGCCAAGCTCGGACCGGGCGAGATACGTTGCCGCGTACAGCCCTCCGAAACCCCCTCCGACGATCACGACTCGCGGGACGCGGCGCATCACAACCCAAAGGGCATGGAAAACCGGGGCAGCCAGTCCTGGTAAAAGACCAGCATCGTGCCGATGACCGTAATGGCCACAACGAGCACGATCCCGACCAATTGGCTGCCAAGACACCAGAGCATCGCCGCGCGATCCTCCTGCAGGTAACTCTTCTTGCGAGCGCTCCAGCGTAGAAACACCGCGTAGACGCCCAACATCACTGTGGCGAGCACTACCTTGATGAATAGCCAGCCGCCCACAGGTCCGCTGAATCGCGCCACCGTTCCCAACAGCGCATCCCGGGCACCGGCAACCATCGACAGCGCGACGGTGATTACACCTGCCCAGGTGTTGGCGCGGGCAAACCGATGAATCCGGTCTTCAAAGACGCTCGTCGCCAAGCCGCGCAGCAGCCAGGCGTACATCGCGAAGAACGCCATCAAGAGAAACGCAATGTGCAAATGCACGAACAGCGGATGGAGAACCCTCATGGCATAGAGAAACCACCCGTGCCGATCAACGGTTCCAGGGAAGGGTGGGAGGGGTAGGCTCCCCGCTCCCCGCTCCCCGCTAAAACACCTTGACTCGCCCGATACACATATCACACCTTCCGGACAACACGTATCGGGGCCGAATCACTATGACGCGCCTGCTACGTCCCATCCTCATCGCCGTGCTGCTAGGCCATCCCTGGGACGCCTACGGCCAGAATCCCGACCGCACCGAAGTCCAATTCAGAGAAGGACGCCGGGCGATGACACGGCACATAGCCGCTCAGGGCGTGCGGGACTCGGCCACGCTTGCCGCCATGCGTTCTGTGCCTCGTCACGAATTCGTTCCGGCCGAGCACCTAAACCGGGCATACGGTGACCACCCTCTCCCTATCGGCTACGGTCAAACGATCTCACAGCCGTACATCGTGGCGTACATGACCGAGGTCCTCCGCGTTGAACCAGGGATGAGCGTCCTCGAAGTCGGCACGGGCTCCGGATATCAGGCCGCCGTCCTCGCAGCTGTGGGCTGTCAGGTCTACACGGTGGAGATCTTCCAAATCCTCGCGGACATGGCGCGCCGGCGGCTGCAGCGTCTGGGGTTTGCAGACGTCTCCATCCGCCATGCCGATGGACACAACGGGTGGCCGGAGGCTGCCCCGTTTGACGCTGTTATCGTCACCGCGGCCGCTGGATACATCCCGCCCGCTCTCGTGGAGCAGCTCAAGCCCGGCGGCCGAATGGTCATCCCGGTGGGCAGCGTGTACGGAATCCAGAATCTCATCCTCGTAACGAAGGATGAGGCGGGCGAAGTGGACACCCGAAATCTCCTTCCCGTACGGTTCGTGCCAATGCTCAGCGGGCTGCGTTGAACGTGTGACCCATCTGTCCAGAGTGCTGACCGTAGCGTTCCTCTCGGCCGGCACGGTGGCCTACGAGATCCTCCTCGTCAGAGCCTTCGCCATCGAGCATTTCTATCATTTCGCCTATATGGCGATCGGCGTTGCGATGCTCGGATTCGGAACGAGCGGCACGCTCCTCGCCCTGGCGGGAAACATCCGCAAGGCCACCGCCGATATCGCATTTCTTTGGTCCGCTGTCGCAACGGCCCTGTTGCTCGTGGCCAGCCCGGCCCTCGTCCTGCGAGTGCCGCTGGATGCAACCCAACTCCTTTGGGATACGCGACAGTGGCCTCGTCTGGCGCTGGTCTATCTGCTCTTGGCCACTCCCTTTGCCGTCAGCGCGCTTGCGACAGTGCTGGCACTTACCCTGGAGCGAGGTCGTTCGGGCCGGGTCTACGGGGCAAGCTTCGTAGGGGCCGGGGTAGGAGCCGCACTTGCGGTGGCGATCCTCTGGATCCTGTCCCCGGCTCGAGCACTTGCCGTGCCGGCCCTGCTGGCTTCGGTGGGCGGCGTCGCTGCCTCCCGCTATGGGAGCTGGCGTTCCCAGGCGACCGCATGGCTGACAGCGATTGGCGTTCTGGCCGTGCTTGGGCAACCGCTCTGGCGTCTCGAGGTCACTCCCTATAAGGGGCTTCCTCAAGTCGAGGCATACCCAGGCGCGCGCCGAGTCGCCGAACAAACGAGTCCGCTCGGCTGGATCGTCGCCGTTCGTGCCCCGGCCTTTCGACACGCGCCCGGCTTGTCGTTGGCGTATCGCGGGAATTTTCCCGAGCAGACCGCTCTTTTCGTGGACGGCCAGATCACCGGCGCCGTGACGACTTGGGGAGATGACGACGCGCGGACCTTGGTCGACTGGCTACCCTCGGCGCTTCCTTACGCTCTGGGTGAACGGCTGCGGACGGTGCTCATCCTCGGCGCCGGGGGGGGAACCGAGATCGAGAACGCCCTGGCGCACGGCGCGACAGGGATCACTGCCGTCGAGCTCCACCCCGGCATAATCCATTTGGCCCGTGAACTGGCGGGTGGACCGTCGTCACCGGCGACGAGCACAGAGGTTCGTTGGGTGGCCTCCGACGTTCGAAGCTACATCTCCCGCGAGGAAGAGACGTTCGATCTCATCACCATCGGAGCAGGTGGAGGGTTTGGCACCGTAACGGCCGGCGTGCACTCCTTGAACGAGGATTTCCTGCACACGGTGGAGGCGTACGTGGGATACCTCGAGCGGCTCAATGGGGACGGCGTACTCGCCATCACGCGGTGGATTTCGACCCCCCTTCGCGAGAGCATCCGAGTCATCCTGACGGCGGGCGAAGCTCTGCGCCGAACGATCGGTGAGGACGCAGTCAACGGATTGGTGGTGGCCCGAAGCTGGGGGACCATTACCGTAATCGTCAAACCGTCCGGTTTCACGGAGGACGATATCGAAGCCCTAAAGGCTTGGACGGCCAGCCGGCGGTTCGACCTCGACTGGCATCCTGGGATGGTGCAGCCTGCGACCAGATTCAACATGCTCGACGAACCAACGACCTTTGAAGCAGCAGCAGCGTCGGTTGGTGGGCAGACAGCAAGATTCGCGGAGGAGTATCCCTTCGACGTTGCGCCAGTAGGAGATGTTCGGCCCTACCCCCACCATTTCCTCCGCCTGCGTTCGCTTCCAGACTTTTTGCAGACTGGACGCGGCAACTGGCTGCCATTTGCGGAGTGGGGCTACATCGCGCTGGTTGCCACGCTGATTCAGAGCGTGGTGCTCGCTGGGCTGTTGATGCTTGTACCGCCGCTCGTACGATCGCAGGCCAGACCCGGTGAGGGCATGGTAGGCCTCGTCACGTATTTCGTGATGATCGGTCTCGCCTACATGGCAGCGGAGGTGGCTGCCATCCAGCAACTCTCACTCCTGCTCGGCCATCCCGTTTACGCTGTGGCCGCCGTGCTGGCATCCCTGCTCATTTGTTCCGGCGCGGGGAGTGCCTGGTCAGACCAACTCGCCGTGCCGGCCGGGCGACGTGCGTGCATTGCGCTTGCCTTCATGCTCGCCCTCTATGCCGGCGTACTAATGGGCATCGTACATGGTTTTCAGTCATCGTCGCTGCTCGTGCGCAGTGTGGTGGGCATAACCTGCCTCGCGCCTCCGGCAGTGATGATGGGATTGCCATTTCCCTTCGGGATCAGAGCACTCGCCGGCGAACGCAAGGTGCGCGTGGCCTGGGCCTGGGGCACGAACGGTTTTGCCTCAGTCGTGGCAACGCCCCTCGCCGCGTTGATCGCGCTGGAGGGGGGCTCACCGACGCTCTTTCTGATCGCCGCTATGGCTTACGCAGCGGCGGCAGCACTGCTGCCGGGACGGCAACCGTTGCGTGCCGTCGTGAGCGGGTAGTATCCAGAGTGGTGCCTCTGCATTTCTTGGACTCGAGCGGAGTCCGCTGCAGGCCGTATTAAGCGCTATTTTGATTGAAACCGTCTGCCGGTAGAACATGACAAATCCCATTTCTTCAACTGGTCAGCGCATCAGCGTGATTCCCATGCCGCGTGTCATTGAGGGCGCACGCGACGCCGAACGCGTCCCTACGGTCGTGGTGCGAGATCACGACACCCTCGCGCAGCTCGTTGCCGATCGCATCGTCGAGGCGATCCGCCGAGAGACCGAGGCCAGGGGTCAATGTGTTCTCGGGCTGGCAACGGGCAGCACACCAATTGGGATCTACAACGAGTTGATCAAGCGCTATGAGGCAGGAGAGGTCGACTTCTCACACGTGGTGACGTTCAACCTCGACGAGTATTACCCGATGGCACCGGAGAGGCACAATAGTTACCGGCGCTACATGTGGGAGAACCTCTTTGCCCATATCAACATGGATCCCAAGAACATTCACATTCCGGACGGCACTGCGGAACGGGATGTGATGGGAGCGGCCTGTGAGGCGTACGAGGACGCGATCGTGGAGGCCGGCGGCATAGACCTGCAACTCCTGGGTATCGGGAGAAGCGGCCACATCGGCTTCAACGAGCCCGGCTCGCCACAGGATTCCCGCACACGCTTGATCTCCCTCGATTCCGTCACGCGAAGGGATGCGGCGGCCGACTTCTTCGGCGAGGAAAACGTTCCGCGAGAAGCCGTCACCATGGGTGTCGCCACAATTCTCGATGCGCGGGAGATAGTCCTTCTCGCCACCGGTGAACACAAAGCGTCCATCGCGCAGCGGGCGATCGAGGGAGATGTTTCACCAACCGTCGCGGCCACCTTCTTGCAGCGCCATCCTAACACAACAGTCTACCTCGATCTGCCAGCGGCGGCGGCACTGACGCGAATCAATACTCCGTGGCTGCTCGAGAACGTCGAGTGGACGCCGACGATGACGGAGCGTGCCGTCGTGTGGCTTGCCGAGCGCACGAACAAGGCCATCCTGAAGCTGGCGGCGCGCGACTACGCAGATCATCACCTCAGCCCGCTGCTGGCCAAGTATGGCACCCCAGGCCCAATCAACGGAGAAGTGTTCAATCGACTGAACGACAAGATCCGGGGCCGCTCCAAGCTGCCGGCCGGTAAGAGTATTCTGGTACTCTCTCCCCATCCTGACGACGACGTTATCTCGATGGGCGGGATGTTGAGGAAATTGCGACAAAACGAGAACTCAATCGTGTTGGCGTACATGACGAGCGGTAACATCGCCGTCTTCGACCACGAGGTGCGGCGATATTTGGATTTCGTGGAACGAGCTGCTGAACCCGTGGGGCTCGACGTCGGCAACTTTCGAGCGGCTCGACAGCGCATCAACGAAGGATTGGAGCGCAAGCAAGCCGGCGACGTGGATCCAACGGTCGTCCAGGACCTCAAGCGATTCATCAGAGAGTCAGAGGCCGTGTCCGCCCTGGCATCGGTAGGCCTACCTACGAGCACAGCACGGTTCCTGAACATGCCGTTCTACCGAACCGGCGAGGTTCGCAAGCGTCCAATTGGCGATGCAGACATCGCCATAGTCCAAGAGCTGCTGGAGGAGGTTCACCCGGACGTCGTTTTCGTGGCCGGGGACCTCTCCGATCCCCACGGAACGCACCGCATGTGCAAGGCCGCCATTGACCATGCCCTGGCAAGGGTACCACAAATCAAGCCGGAGATATGGTTGTATCGGGGTGCGTGGCAGGAGTGGTCGCTTACCGAGGCGGACGTGGTGGTCCCCCTGTCGCAAGACGAACTGCACCACAAGATCCTGGCCATTTTCAGACACGAGTCGCAGAAGGACATGGCACCGTTTCCGGGCGCTGTCGACGATCGAGAATTCTGGCAGCGCGTCGAAGCCCGAAACAAGGAGACAGCTGCCCTTGCTGACCGGCTCGGCCTCCCCGAATATTTCGCGATGGAGGCCTACCGGTTACAACCGCCTCCGGCAGTCCCTCCGCGCGATGGTACGTAAACCGCGTGCGCGGCGCGAGATCCCCTTGTCAGACTAAACACCGGGACACATGCTTAGGGCGTGAAAGAACTCCTGAGTGACAGCCAATTGCTGGCCCGTCTGGTTGGATTCGATACGACGAGCCGGAACAGCAATATTCCCCTCGCCGATTTCATCTGTGAGTATCTCGACAGACCCGGCGTGCGGATCCTTCGCCAAACATCTCCCCGGGGCGACAAAGCTAATCTCGTCATCACCATGGGACCGGAGCGAGGTGATGGCGACGGCCGGGGCGGTCTCGTGTTGTCAGGCCACATGGACGTCGTGCCCGCCGAGGAGGATGGGTGGGAGTCGGATCCGTTCACCCTGACGGAGCGAGATCAGAGATACGTCGGTCGTGGTTCCTGCGACATGAAGGGTTTCCTGGCGCTTGCCATCAACGCTGCTGCAGCTCTCAGACCCGAACGGCTTACGGAGCCACTCGTACTCCTCTTGACCTATGACGAGGAAGTCGGCCTCCTAGGCGCCAAACACTTCGCCGAAACCTGGCCCGAGCCAGCTAAGCTTCCCCGGAGTACGATCATCGGGGAGCCGACGTCACTCAAGGTGATTCGGATGCACAAGGGATACCTGCACGCACGCATCGGACTCACAGGGAAGGCAGCGCATAGCGGATATCCACACTTGGGCAGGAGTGCCATCGAGCCTGCGGGTCGCGTGATCGTGGCTCTGTCGGAGTTGCGCGATCGCATGGAACAGGAGCGCCCGCCGCACAGCGAACACTTCCCCGAGGTACCGTACGTGGCCCTCAACGTGGCACAGGTTTCCGGGGGAGTCGCGGTGAACGTCGTGCCAGATCAATGTGTCCTCGAGGTCGGCGCAAGGCTGCTCCCGGAGATGGAGACCGCTAACATCGTTCAACGGATGCAGGACGCCGTGGCTGATGCGCTCGGGGACACACCGTACACATTGGAGGTCATTAACGCCAGCCCGCCCATGCTGCTGGACGAGGAAGCCGGCATCTACCGGATGCTGTGTGCGGAGGTAGCGCAGCGGGAATCGCTCAGCGCCTCCTATGCCACAGACGCCGGTTGGCTTCAGACTATCGGACTCGACTGCGCGATCTTCGGCCCCGGCTCCATTGGGGTTGCTCACAAACCCAACGAGTCGATGCCAATTAGCGATTTCGTTCGCGCGGCCGAGTTGTTGGACAAAGCGATCAGTCACTTTTGCCTAGCCACGGAAAGGCAAGATCAACGGTGACGGATCGCGACGTGCAAAGGTAGCGCTACCCACAGGAGGTCCCATTAAACGCGAGCTTCTGCCGTTGGTTCAGCGCGCACTTGGGGATCGTTACGATGTCGAGCGGGAGGTCGCTCGCGGTGGCGCCGCTCGCGTGTTTCTCGCGCGTGACAAGGAGGGCACGACCGTCGCCCTAAAGATCCTCCATCCGCAGCTGGTCGTCACGGTCACCGCCGACCGATTCCTGCGGGAGATCGGCCTCCTCTCTCGCATCGAACATCCTTACATCGCTAAGCTCCTGGATTACGGTGAGAGTGATTTTCTCGTCTTCTACGTCATGGCGTACGTCGAAGGGCCGACGCTACGCGAACACCTCAACCGGGTACGGCGCGCCTCGATCGAGGACACCACTCTCATCGCAAGTGCGCTGCTCGATGCGCTCAGCTACGCTCACGGCGAAGGGATCGTGCACCGCGACGTGAAGCCCGAGAACATCGTTGTTTCCAGAAACGGACCAGTGCTCGTCGATTTTGGCATCGCTCGTGCCATTGCGGAATCTGGGACCGACCGGCTCACGCGTTCCGGAGCCGCGGTCGGCACATCGGCGTACATGAGCCCCGAGCAGGTCCGAGGCGATCAGGACATCGATTACCGAAGTGATCTCTACTCACTGGGCTGCGTGATCTTTGAATGCCTGACGGGCCGGCCGCCATTCACGGCTCGCCGGGAGGAGCAGGTCCTCCGCATGCACCTGGAGCACACCGCACCGGACATCCGCGAGCAGCGCCAAGACCTTCCAAAGCCTCTCGCAGAGGCAATCGTGAAAGCTCTCGCCCGGGACCGCGAGGACCGCTGGCAGTCAGCGGCGGAGATGCGACAGGCCCTCACCGGCTAACTCTCAGCTCACCACCCTCCCCATTCCAGCCCGCTGACACACCAGCGCTGGCCACTCAACTCCCACGGTGTAATGTTTAGGAGACGAGGATGGACCAAGCCGAGTGACAGAAGATCACGGCCTGATCCCAATGAGCGACGGCCCACTCAGCGAGGTTCCCCATGGAACTGCCCGACGGCATACAGGTTGACTCATACGGCTGCACCGACGTGGGCAAGGTGCGGCCCGTCAACGAGGACCAGTTCCTGATCGCGAAGCTCCACAAGGTCATCGCCGTAGTCCACTCGAGCCTTCCCCACCAATACCGGCAACAATTCGACAGCGGCGCCAGGGCACTCTTGTTGCTCGTGGCGGACGGTGTCGGCGGGGGAGTTGCAGGTGAGCAGGCGAGCAGTCTCACGCTAGACACCATTGTGAGTTACGTGACCAACTCAATGCGCTGCTTCTACAAACTCGACGACCAAGTACAGCAGGAGTTGCTGAGCGAGTTGGCTCTTGTCGTCCGCCAGAGCGACGAAATGGTGCGGTCCGAGGGAGAGCGAGACCCCGACCAGTTGGGCATGGCAACGACGCTCACCATGGCTCACGTGCTCTGGCCGCGCGCATACGTGGTCCAAATCGGTGACAGTCGATGCTATCACATACGCGGTTCGCATATCGTGCAGGTGACACGGGATCAGACGATGGCGCAGTACTTGGTGGACGAGGGCGTGCTCACACCCGAGGCCGCAGAGGAGTCGCCCCTTGGTAACGTGTTGACGCAGGCTATCGGCGGCCCGGAATCAGAGGTGGTTGCGGAGATTTCAACCATCAACCTGGAGCGCGGTGACGCGATGCTCCTGTGTACGGACGGGCTGACTCGTTACCTGAGTGACGATGACATCGCCGAGCATGTACACGGGGGTCAATCTGCGGAAGAAGTCTGCAAGAGTCTGATAGCTTCGGCGTTGAACGCCGGTGGATCGGACAATGTGACGGTGGTGCTCGGGCGGTTTCAGTAGACCTCTTTGCAACCAGTGTTGGTCAGAAGCTGAGCGACGCCTTGAGCTTGAGGCCGGGCTTCCCTTTGGGGCTGACACGCACTCGAACATTCTCAAACGGCACCTTCTCCAGCCAGCCAAGGCCTCCACTGGCGCCCAGGGCACTGCCACTCAGAAAACCGATTCCCCCCATTACGACAGCTCCGGATACCAAGGCCTCGCCGGATTTGATATTGCCGTAACATTCGATGTCATCACACCCCAGATCGCGCCCGCTGAAAAGCGCCGGGCCCACCACGATGCCGACCATCCAGCCAAGCAGTGTGCCAACGCGACCGCCACCTCCAACCTGCCTCTGGAGCGAGGTGCCGGTCCAGCCGGACTGCTCCGGTGCACTGACATCGGCTACGTACGCAACCTCGAGTTGGGGAACTGGTGTCCACGCCTCGAGCCTCGAAAACACCACGGACCGCGCTGCGGACCGCGGCGGTGCAGAAGCGCTCTCGGCTGCGCCTTCTTCACTGACGACCGGACTGTGACCCACGGCAAGAGCTAGCGCCCCCTGCCCTACTAGGTCGGCACAGGATGTCAACAGCAAGACCCCTACCAGATTGGCAACTCGCATTCTCACTTGCGCGCGACCCCGTTTCATTCAGTTACGACGGCTCATCGACTTTGACGCCAGCAGAACAAAGATCCTAAGAACTTGCTTCCATTTCTGTGGCGAGTGAGGAGCGGTGCGTGTGAGGTGAGTCACGCGGTCGCCGGTCTCGGTGAAGGTGCAGACCCACTTGTGACGCACGTCACTAAAATGGGCTGCGCGTATCGCAGCAAGTGCGGAAACTGCAGGAAGGTCCCGTTACCGTGCACACTCAACAGTGGTCGGGCAGGGTGCAAGAGAGAGTTGCAATTAGGCGCCTGAGCTAAACTCCGCAACACAGCCAATACCCGAGGCTTACGAGCCCATCCTGTTTTGTAAGAAAGGGTTAGGTGACAGGTGTCACGGCAGGCACACCGCGTGCTCAGTACCTTAGTGCCACCGCCAATACGCCTAGGCACGA
>JBDHDY010000051.1:0-11038 GCA_039591275.1 Gemmatimonadota bacterium
ACGCCGTCCCGGTGCATGGCCTGCAATGCCTCGTCGGCAAAGGGCTCCGTATACCTAAAGGCTATGTACGGAGTGAACGTTGTCGCTCCGTTCTCTTGGCCGTTTCGAGCCGCCGCGAGACGCTCCACCAGGCCGTTCACCTGGGCGGTGGTGAACCGATGGATCGGGGAACCGCCACCGATGGAGGCATAGTTCCTCTTCACCGACGGCAGCCGACCGAGCAAGATCATCCTGCTAATCAGCCATTGGCCCACGGCGCCACCGGGAAGCCGGATGATCTCGCGATCCGCGAACAGTTTCCCCAGGAACGGGCGGATGTCATCGAGCGTCCGCGGCCCGCCGAGGTTAAGCACCAGGATTCCGGTGGGAGAGGTCATACCGTGCGACTGAAAGTCGGCGTACTGCGCTTTGTGGCAGCCGGAAGATACCGATCGAAGCACATCGCGACGTTGCGCACGAAGAACTGTCCGAGCGGCGTCACGGCTATGCGGTGCGGCTGCATTTCCACCAGCTCGTCTGCCTCGAGCAACGCGAGTTGGGCCAGCGCATCCGCAAAGTAAGACTGGAAGTCGATCTTGTGACGGTGCTCAATTTCGGGCATATCCAGCTGGAGGTTGCACATGATCGACTTGATGACGTCAGCGCGGAGCATGTCGTCTGGTGACAGCACGTAACCGTGCTCTATGGGAAACTCACCATCGTCGATGATCTCGTAATAGCGCGACAGTTTCTTGTGGTTCTGCGCATAGGAACCGGCGACCATGCCGATGGCCGAGATACCCAAGCCCACCATTTCATCGGCCTGTTGCGTTGAATAGCCCATGAAGTTCCGGTGCAAACGGGATTCGGCGAGGGCCACTGCCAACTCGTCATCCGGCTTTGCAAAGTGGTCCATCCCGATGACTACGTAGCCAGCCTCAATGAAGGCGGCTCGGGCGGCCAAGAATATGTTGAGCTTCTCGTTCCGATCCGGAAAGCGATCTTGCGGTAGCTTTTTCTGGTGACTCTTCAACCATGGGACGTGAGCAAACGAGTATGCCGCCACCCGATCGATGTCGAGATCGATCATGGCTTTTGCCGTTTCCGCAAAGGCATCGGCGCGTTGCCCGGGCAACCCGTAGATCAAGTCCACGTTGATCCCACCAAAGCCGAGGCGACGCGCGTCGTCGACCAGTTGACCGGTCTGCTCCATGGGTTGGATCCGCCCGATGAGCCGCTGCACCTCCGGATCGAGATCCTGCACTCCAAACGAAATGCGATTGAAGCCGAGGCCCCGGAGGGTTTCGAGCTGTTCCGTGGTGGTCACGCGCGGGTCCACCTCAACGGCGACCTCCGCGCCGGGCTCCATGCTGAACAGCGTGGTGAAGTGCTCGAACACCTCCACCATCTGGGCGCTAGTGAGGTATGTCGGAGTGCCGCCACCCCAATGGTATTGAATGACCCGCCGGCGGCCTCCCAGCCGCTCGGCAACGAGTTCCGCTTCTCGCTTGAGTCTCGCGACGTACGGGTCCGTGACTCGGTCCTTGTGCGGCGAGGCTACCACATGGCAGCCGCAGAACAGGCACCGGTGCTCGCAGAAAGGAAGATGGGTGTAGAACGCGAGCGGATCGTCGATTCTCTGCGCGGCAACAGCGAGACGATCCCCGTACTCGGAACCGCGGAATCCGTCGTGGAACTCGACGGCCGTGGGATACGACGTGTATCGCGGACCGGGCCGGTCATACCGAGCCAGCAATTCCGGACTGATAATGGGGATATGGTGTGTCACCATGTGGGCAACCTAGTCCGCCTCAAGTTAGATTCCTTGAACGCAATTGTGAAGGTTTCTTCATAATAGCTATCTCACGGCAACTCCATGCGTAACTACATACGTGGCAGCGGTTAAAGCGCTACTACCTCCTCCCAACACCCTACACCCTCAGTTATCATCGCCTGCCGCGAAAGAGGTGCCCATACTTCAGATCTTCGCCAGCCTCCCACGGCCGGTACGTGTTTGAGAACTCGATGCGGTCTGCCAGGACCGGATGACTGGCTCGAAAGAGCCGGTAGATGGGACCTGGGCGGGGATTCCCGAGGTTTTCCCGTTGCAGGACGAGCCAGGACGTCGCGGCCGCGTGGTTGTCCTGGGTGATCTCCAGCCCGAAGCGGTCTGCCTCATGCTCTAGCATACGGGAAAAGCCAAGCTCCACCGGTGAAACGACGAGGGTGAAGACATTGATCAATATGATCAACAGCGGGAGGGAGGCCACGTCGGACACGCGGTCAAAGCCAAACTGCCTGCGAAAGCGCCGGATCACCCAATCAACCGAGCGGTGCGCCGCATAGAGTGAACACAGACCCAGCACGGCATAGAACACGATGAGGTACCACCTGTGCCGCAACACGTAGTGTGCCATCTCGTGACCCATGACGAACAACAGCTGCTCGCGGTTGAGCTTCGCAACGATGGTGTCCCATAGCACGATCCGCTTGGTGTTGAGAAACCCGCTGACGTAAGCATTGACCGCCTCGGTATCCGCACTCTTGTCGACCTCGAACACGCGCGTTCCCTCGATACCGGCTCGGTCTGCCAGGGCAAGGATGTCCGCCTCGAGTTCCGAGTCACGCATGGGGCCAAAGTCATCGTACAGTGGGGCAATCCAGATGGGCTGTACTACGAGGAAGAAGATGCCGAAGGGCACCGCGACGACCGCGGTGTAGAGCCACCAGCGGCGCGGTGATTTCTTGAGAAAGAAATAGGGCCCCGGCAAGATCAATCCGACGATAACCACGGTGAGCAGCAGTGTCTTGAGGCTATCGCCCAACCACTGCCCGAAGGACTGATTGGAAAGGCCGTACGCGTGCTGTCGAACGAAGCCTTGGAGGTAGTCCAGCGGAAAGTCGACGACATAGCGAAGCAAGAAGTAGAGGGCGGCGTAGGCGCCGATCGTGAAAAACCACTTGCGACCGATCTTCTGCGCCAGATTCCGCATCCGCGCCGACAGCCCCGTGAAGAGTATCAAGGCGGGGATCAGGATTCCCCAAGAGACGAACACGCTCCACCAAACCATCCCGGTTCGATAAAAGCGCATCGCCTGATCGGAGGGTTCGGGTACCGCAACGGGGCCCTGGGCCACCACAGTGGGCGTCTGCTCTTGGGCTGTCGCCACTGCAGTGTCCGTCTGTTGTCCGGCGACAGCGTCTCGGGTCGCCGCAGCCAGCACGAGCACCGCGACTGCTATGAGGCCTTTGTTCATTTTGGTTTAGCCACAGATTCACGCAGATGAGCGCAGATTCGTTTTTGTTTCTTTGTGAACACAAACCGCTTGATCCGGGGTCTGCGACCGAAATTGAGTAGAAGACCCACCTCGATATTCGTTGATTTGAGCAAGTTTAACAACTGGGTCTCATGGACTCTGTCGAGTTCTGCTGTGGCTTTGAGTTCTACGAGAACTGTATCCTCAACAACCAAATCGGCACGAAAGGCCCCTACTTCGTGACCACGGAACCAAACCGCAACGGGCATCTGAGCGTTCACTTGCAGGCCGGCCTGCCCGAGTGCCACAGTCAGGGCTTTATCATACACCGACTCCAGGAAGCCAAACCCCAATTCGTTATAGACATCATAGAACACTCCTATGATGCTTCTCGTTAACTCTTGATGCCGGTACATCGCCTGCGCCTTGGGCATATGAAGCTCCTGTGAACCACTACAGGACCATATGCCGTTAGGACGATCATCCTGTCATCATTTACAGCTGTGCCGGTGCAAAATCTCGCGTTCATCTGCGCAAATCTGTTGCTCCACAGCTCCGGATTACCGTAGCTTTCTTCCTGTGAGGGCCCTGGTAGCCCTTGCCGGGATATCGGAAAGCGCAATGAAACCCACAAAGCGACTGTCCGGCCAGCCAAGCATGTCTCGGGTATCGGCAAGGAGCACGGCAGAGTCGCGGGGAACGATCCACGGCCCCCAGGAATACAGGTTTCCATCAATGGCCATAGGAGAAAAGGACGCTGCCGGCTGCAGGATCTGAAACGGCCAATGCTGCGGCTTCCCATTGAGAAGCACCACCCCGGAATCCATCGCCACCGTATCGCCTGGCAAAGCCACGAGCCGGCGAAGCACATGAAAGACCTCGTCTGCTTCCTCAAAGCGAAAAAGAACCAGATCACCGCGAGATAACGCCCCCGCCGGACTCCACGCAAGGAAGTATTGGCCGGCGGCCACCGTGGGCTCCATAGACGGCCCGGTCATGTAGTACACCGACGGCCAGTGTGTACCGAGTCTGGTAGTCCAGGCAGCGGCCAGGCCGAACAGGACAACGCCCAACCAGACGGTCCATCCTATTGGCCTTGTCGTGCGAGGGTGCATCATAATCGCTCGCCGCGCGATCGCACTATCTTGCGATATGGTCGTGGACTCTCGCCACTGCACGCACGGTCTCGCAGTGGATCGCTATCGTATCATCCGTGCGCAACGCATATCCGCCTGCGAGCACAACGACGACGGGCACTCCCGCTCCGTTGAGCGACCCAAGCACCAGTTCGTCTCGTCGGCGAAGGCCGTCGAGCGAGAGTCCCAGCCCACCGAGTTGATCTTCACGATACGGGTCAGCGCCCGCCAAATAGAATGCCATATCCGGGCGGTGATCTGCCACCGTCGACGGCAAATGCTTCTCGAGCAGTGCGAGGTACTCAGCATCACTGGTCCCGTCGGCGAGCCCGATGTCGAGGTCACCAGGTGGCTTCCACGCCGGGTAGTTGTGTTCCTGGTGCATCGAGAACGTGAAGACCTTAGGCTCACGAGAGAAAATCGCGGCTGTGCCGTTGCCGTGATGCACGTCGCAATCGATCACGATCGCCCGGTCAAGAGCTCCATCATTTCTAAGCACTTGGACTGCGATGGCCACGTCATTTATCAAGCAAAATCCTTCACCGTGATCCGGAAAGGCGTGATGGAATCCGCCTCCCAAGTGAACCGCTTGTCCTTCCGCTAGGGCAACCCGCCCACAAAGAGACGTTCCTCCCGCACACAACCACGACGCATCCCGGAGTGCGGGTGAGAACGGGACCTCGAGCAGCATAGCCTCCTGCAGCGTGAAGTCTCCAGTATTGATCTTGCGGATGTACTCGGCGGTGTGCACCAATCCCACCTCAGCGTCGCTGGCGGGCTTGGAGCGCTGTAGTTGATCGTCATTGATCACGCCCTCAGCGAGCAGTCGGGTGCGAATCAATCTATACTTCGCCGTCGGGAATACGTGGGGACCGATGTCCACCTCGTACGCCTCGTGGTAGATGACCGGCAAGCTTCCCATTGGGTACGCTCCCTATTCCAGCTCTCTCGTGATGGAAGAAATGCCGCGTATTCCTATTAATAACCAATCGGCGGACAGAATCTCCCCCCTGGCGGCCCGCCGAACAGCTCCACTACCTTGTGCGCACCATGAAAACGAAGATACCTCTCCTGGCGCTTACCGCGGTGGCGCTCCTGTCGTCCCTGTCGGCAGCCTGTTCACTGGAGCCCGAAGGCGGCAGACTCTACATAACGTCCGGCTTCACCGACCACGTGCTCGTACTCGACGCGCGAAGCGGTGCGATGATAGACTCCATACCGCTCAACCCGCGGCCACATGAGACAGACGAGCCACATGGTGTCGCGACCGCTCCGGACGGCCAGTATTGGTATGTGACTCTCGCCCACGGTGAACCGACGCTCTGGAAGTTTGAGCTGCCCACTAACCGACTGGTTGGAAGGGTACGTCTGGGAACCGCTGGGGCCGCACGGATCGGCATCACACCTGACGGCCGCAGGGGGTTCATCCCGGACTATTACCGCGCCGGGCTCGGGCAGCCGAGTGCAGTGGCGGTCGTCGAGCTTCACGACCTCACCGTGACCGCCACCCCGACTGTGTGCCCGGCACCACACGACGCCCAGGTCGATGGTGCCGGCCGGTACGTTGCTGTCACGTGCAGTCTGAGTGACGAGATCGTGATACTGGATGCGTCAACTCTCCAAGAGACAAACCGCTTCTTGGTAGGCGAATCCCCGGGGGCGGCCGGATCGCCTAGGTTCAAACCGCTCAATGTGCTGTGGGCAGCAGGCGGACGTACCATCTACGTGACCCTCCACAACGCCGGCGTTGTCCGGGAGTTTACCGTCGGCGGAGAGATCGCCGGCTCCGTCGACGTCGGCTCGGGACCGGCCCAGCTGGCCCTCACACCGAATGGCAGGACGTTGGTAGTGGCCAATCGAGCGGACGGCTCGGCCTCCATCATCGAACTTGCGACCATGTCCGAGGAGAATCGGGTTGCGCTCGGAGTAGATTTCCCACACGGCGTGGCTATTTCACATGATGGTCAGCAAGCCTTCGTTACTTACGAGGGCAGTACCAATACTCCTGGCGGGGTCGTCGCCTTGGATCTGCAAACGGCCGACGTGCGATGGCGCGTGGCTGCAGGCGCTTACACGCTGGGAGCGATGTACATTTCCCAGCGTTGACCCATCGAGGTGAGCAAAGCGAGAGTTCCCCAGCTTTGGAATGATGTTGATCGAATGAAGGCATCGTCGCTGGCAGCGATAGTCCGGACGGTCATAACGGGCGCACTCGTGGGTGCATGCTCCTGCGTCGGTCCAAGTGGTGACGGCGCGCAACGTGAAATCACCGGAGTCGAATTCGCACCGGCCATCGTTGACCTCGACGTTTCCCGCACAGTCACCATCCGAGTCAGGAACACGAGCACTCGGGCCTTTGGTCCGGTGGAATTGGTCTCCGAAAGCATCAGGGATTCGACCGGAGCAGATATTTCGACTCCGCGCCCCGGCCTGGTCGCATCGCCGTCAGAGATTCCCACGCTGAATCCCGGCACTGGCCGGGCGATCGATGTCGTGATCCGGGATCCGGCCGGACTTCATGCGGGGCGATATACCCTGCAATTGGGTGCTCGGCTGCCCGACGGGAGTGTGCTGGCATCGCTGGATATCAACTTTCGAGTCGAGGCTTCGCAGCACAACACTTCCGTGGCCGCGGTCAGCATACTGTCAGGTCCAACCTCCGTGCGACAAGGGGAGGTGGTACAGTACGTGGCCCAAACCCTCGACAGCCTCGGGCACGTGTTGAAGGAGGGGCAAGTAACTTGGACCGTGGTTCCCCACGGAACGGGTTACGCAGCACCCGACGGTCGTTTCGTGGGATATGAGCCCGGGCCCGCTCAGGTCGTCGCCTCCGCAGGCCAGGTGGCCGACACACTGCTCATAACCATCTTGCCTCGGGAACCTTCGAGTCAGTCCGGTGTTTCCCTGAGGGGCACAACCCGATGAAGACCTTGCGACTTCTCCCTGTGTGCGTTTGCGCCTTGGCGATTGCATGTCAAGACAGCCCGGTGACCGGTCCCCCAGGCACCGGGGGGGATCCGCTCGTTCCGCCGGGTGAGTCACCCTTCAGCGTCGTAGGACGCGGAGAGGTAACATCACAGTTCACATCGGACCTCTGGGTGCACGGCCAGACAGCCTACACGGGCACATGGAGCGTACGCGGCACCAATGGCCAGGGGAACACACTCCATGCTTGGGATGTAAGTGACCCAGGGAACCTCGTGCTGACACGGTCCCTCGCGGTCGACGCCCGCACTGTGAACGACATAAAGGTGCGATCTGACGGGACGCTTGCGGTCATTACGCACGAGGGATCGGCGGACATACGAAACGGGATCACCCTTCTTGACCTCGCGGATCCAGCGCGGCCGAGCCCGATCACACGGTTCACGACAAGCCTGGAGACCGGGGTGCACAACGCCTGGATCGAGGGTGACTACGTGTACCTCGTCGTCGACGGGATCAGCGCAACGAGCGGACTACGCATCCTTGATGTCAGCGACCCCACAAATCCACTTGTCGTGGCCAATTTTTACGCTGGATCGAGTTTCTTGCACGACGTGTACGTTCGGGACGGCCTCGCGTTCCTTGCACATTGGGACGCGGGCCTGGTGATCCTCGATGTCGGTAACGGGATAAGCGGTGGATCACCTGACAATCCCGTAGAAGTGAGTCGTGTACGCACCGCTGGCGGACAGACACACAATGCCTGGTATTGGCCCGACGCAGGATACGTCTTCGTGGGCGAAGAAGATTTCGGCACGCCGGGTATCATGCATGTGGTCGATGTTCGCGATCTTTTCAACCCTGTCGAAGTCGCCACCTTCCGGGTCGCCGGTCAGACCCCACACAATTTCTGGCTCGATGAGGAACAAGGAATTCTATATCTCGCCTGGTACGGAAACGGCATCCGCGCTCTAGACGTCACCGGCGAACTGCTCGGCGAGTTGGATCGCCAAGGACGGGAAATCGCGGGGTACCGCTACACGGCATCCGGCCTGTGTCCGGGTACCAACGCCACCTGCACCTGGGCACCACAGCTCCACAACGGGTTGGTCTACCTAGCTGACATGAACAGCGGGCTGTGGATCCTGCGGCCGGAGTTTTAGCTGGTGTTAGTTGTTAGTTGTTGGTTATTAGTCGTTCCGAGCCGGGTCTTCGTCCGACATCAACCCCTCAACATCCACGCGCCTCCTTTGGTCCAGCTGTAGCCTCACTGCCCCTACTGAAGTGACACCGCCGGACGGCGCGTCGCAGCCAATATCTAGCAGCTAATAACTAATAGCTAACAACTAACAACTGGGGGGGGTGCGGGGGGGTGGGGAGTGTCGCCAAACGCAACACTCGGCGCTGCGCACCCCGTCTGCCGACCAAGAAAGTGTCGCAGATCACATCTCTGTTTATCCCCAGATCACAGCATAATCGCTTGAAACACAGCAACTTTGCCGTCACTCAAAAATCGCGCTCACACGTCAAGCTCGGAGGCCCCCGCCGGTCGCTCGGGTTTTTCACTGCCGCTCTGTTTGGAGGAATCATGTCGCTGTATCTGAAACGTCTGCCAGCTCTCGCCCTGGCACTCACCATTGGTCTTGCAGGCTGTAGCGATGACCCGCTGAGCCCCGAAGAGGTCCTCGACAACTTCGACGCTGAGGGCACGCAGGCCAATCTCGAAGCCGTCGATAACGCCTTTGACACGCCGGCCCTACAAAGCATGGCAGTTCTCGCCGAGGAGTTTACCATTCCCGGCGCAGCCCCCGCCGGAGCCATGAGTCTCATTGCAGAGGCTGCTGACCTGAACTCGGCATCTCTCTCTCGCCGGGTAGCGACAGCTGCCAGCAGAGTATCGGAGACTTTCGCAGCCGCCGGTGCGGCGGTCGTGCTCATTCCTGAGCAATACCGCGGGCTAACCTTCAAGTATGACCTGGTGGAGCGGGGCTACGTCCTCGATGAGAGCCAGGCCGGCCCGACCAACGGCGTGCGGTTCCTGCTCTACGCCATCAACCCCGTAACTATGCAGGTTGCCGAGCCTCTCACCGGGGTCGGTTACGCCGATGTGCTCGACGAAAGCACTGGTGACGTAGCCAGCGTCCGACTCAAGGTGGTCTCCGACGAGGTGACCTACGCCGATTACGCGGCAACGATCGCCGGTACGGTAACAGCGCCGACTTTCAGCTTGGCTGGCTACGTGACCGACGGCACGACCCGCGCTGATTTCTCGCTTTCCTACACCCTGGTCCTCACCCTGGCAACCGCCGAAATCCAGGTTGATTACACCTTCGATGTGGATGCCGCCGACTTCCACGTCGATGTGGCCATCACGTTCGCGGGAGACAACGTCGAACAGGCATTCGACGCCACGGTCAACATCATGATCACCCTAGGTGACGACACTATTGAGGTCGCGGGAAGCATGGAGAACGAGGCTGGCTCACTCACCGTAACAATCAACGATGAGCTGTTCGCCTCGATCACGGCAGGCCCCGGAACCATTACGATAACCGCGGCCGGTGATCGGGAGGTCACACAACAGCACCGGCAGACCATCGAGAGGATCTTCGGTGTGTTCGAAGAGATTCTCGACACGTTCGACCATTTCTTCATGCCTGTTGAGTGGCTCTTCAACATATAGCATTACTTGCTTGTAGCCCCCGCCACCACGCCCCTCGGCTCTGCTGAGCCGGGGGGCGTTTCACTTGGGCTTCAGGGCTTGACCGATTCAGGCGCGCGATGAGCCTGTCAACCGCACGTACATTCGATGAGGTGGGTTTACCGAGTGGCGGTGCTGTTGGCGAGAAAACGATTGGTGGCACTCAATACGGCAATGGCGGCCGCCCGTTCCGAGTCGTTGTGACAAACATAGGACCCGACTAACTGACGCGCGTTTCGCTCCCCGCGCACGGAGAGTGCTACGATTACGATGGTCTTGTCAAAGGCGCTGACGGTTTTCACACCAAGCAGTTCAAACGTATAGTCAGCGCCAACAGCCTGAGCCAAAGCGGCGAGAGAGGCCTGGGCTGCACAGCGGAGCGCTCCAGTCGCCGAGCCACTGCCCTCGAACGTTCCCGTGTACGAACCACTCCCGCTTAGCTCCAGACCCACGCGTGCCCGGCAGAGTCCGTTGGGAAAGCGCTCGAACTCGAAATCCGTAAACTTGAAACGTTCTTGATCGGCCACCATCACTTTGCCTTCCTGACCAAATCATCGAACCTGCACTGTAGCTGTAATTTGAGTCGCCCTCGACGATTGTACAAGGACAGCCCAGCGATCCGCCACGCCAGCTCCGCCCGAGGTGTGACGCAGGTCACAGGCCCCAGCGGCTGCCGCCCCTCAAATCAGCTGCCGTGAATCACCACACCTGTCCTGCGGCAGAGCCGAGCTCAACACCTGCACCGCTTCGCGGGCTCCAGTGCCCCCGGATCGTGTACTACGAAGGGGACTCGACGTGACAACCGCGTCTGCGGAGCACGGTTAGTTGGGGTGACAGTTGCGGCGTCCCTACGCCTTCTTCTCGTCTACGGTGACCGCCCGCAGAAACGCTCGTACGTCCAACGCCACCACGCGATCCTCATATGCGAACGCTGGGTTCACCTCCAGCTCCCCGATTTCGGGATGGGAGAGGGCGCACGCGGCAACGCCGAGAATGAGGTTTGCCAGGGCCTCCCGGCTGGCAGCCGGCCGACCCCGATA
>JBDHDY010000052.1:0-10995 GCA_039591275.1 Gemmatimonadota bacterium
GTGAGCCGCGCTCCAACACCATGGCAAAACCCATTCCGCCCTGAGCACACACGGAGATCAAGCCGAACTGTACATCGCGCCGTTTCATTTCGTTGGCGAGGGTGAGGGTAATTCGGCCACCGGTCGCACCAAACGGATGCCCAATTGCAATGGAGCCGCCCATAACATTCAATATGTCTCGGTCAACTTGCCCGATGGGTTCTGATCGGCCCAGCCTTTCCTCAGCCCACTTCTTTGATTCAAATGCTTGGATATTCGAAAGCACCTGCGACGCGAACGCTTCGTGCATCTCGACGAGACCAAGTTCTCGAAACGTGATGCCGGCCCGATCTAGGGCACGGGGCACAGCGTACGCTGGGCCCATCAACAACTGGTCGCCGGGATCCAGTGCCGCTACGGCGTAGGATCGGATGTACGCGAGTGGCTCATATCCCAAAGACCGTGCAGCCTCATCGCTCATCAACAACACTGCGGAAGCTCCGTCGGTGAGCGGGGAGGAGTTGGCCGCTGTTACGGTACCGTATTTTCGGTCGAACACGGGTTTGAGTTGGGACATCTGTTCCAAGGTCGTGTCTGTCCGAATCCCGTTGTCGCTCGTCACGGGAGGCTTGTCTGATTTTGTGAAGATGGGAACGATTTCAGCTGTGAGCCGTCCGTCCTCCGTGCCTTGCGCTGCAAGTCTGTGGCTCCTGAGCGCAAATCGATCCTGGTCCTCTCTACTGATGCCGTTTTCCTTCGCCATCTTCTCTGCCGACTGACCCATCGACTCACCGGTCGACGGCTCAGCGATCGCCGGGGAAACGGGAATGAAATCCCTCGGTCTGATCTGCGAGATGAGCTTGAGACGTTGTCCCACTGACCGCGCTTTCGCGAACGCGAGAAGTTTATCCCGCATGCTGCGGGAATGGAGAATCGGAACGTCTGAGAGGCTTTCAGCTCCCCCCGCGATCACTACGTCGGCATGTCCGCTCGCTATCTGGTCGTGTCCGTGGGCAACGGCGGTGTTGGCCGAGGCACAAGCGCGGTTTACTGCGGCGGCAGGAATTGAACGAGGGAACTGGGGGAGGAGGCTCACTTCTCGAGCGAGATTGGGGACGAGAACACTGGGGACCACTTGCCCAAAGAACATCTCGTCCACCTGATTCCCATCGAGATTCATTCTGTGGACCAATTCTACGACCGCTTGCCGAGCAAGGTCCACGGGAGATACGTCTTTGAATACGGTACCCGCCCTGGCAAAGGGCGATCGACAACCCCCGACCACTGCGACGCGTCTTCCGTTTTTTTGCATTGTCATAGCCCGTAAGCTAGCCGGTCACTAATCGGCAGACCAGACAGCCTCTTGTGGAGGGCGGGCGTTGGGAAGCATCATGTCAGAGGGCGCCGCGCCAAGACGCTCCCTACGGCCATATTTCGTCCGTCGATGACCTCGACGACTTCACGCGCGAATTGCAGCTCGAACGGCTCAACGAGAGTGAAGAGCTCACCGGCCTTGAGGAGATGATTTTCAGATTTCGGACCCCAGCCGAACGCCGCCTGGCTTTCGAGGAACGTCTCCAGCATCAAATGGCCGCCAGGGCGCACCGCGTCCTTGAAGTCGGCCATCCTCTTGCGATCGAGGTAGTTGAAAACCATCACGACATCAAACGATGTATTCGGCAAATCCAGACTGCGAAGATCCTCACAGCCCCACGTGATCGACGCACCGCACTCTTGCGCCGCGCTTTGCGCCGCCGTGACTTTCTTCCTATCATCATCGATGGCAACCACGTCGGCACCGAGCAGAGCAGCAGCCGTCGCATGACGTCCGCCTCCACACGCGACGTCCAATACATGCACGCCCGGATGGAACAATCCGGCGTGCCACGTAAACCAGGTACTCGGTCGATCCGGTCCCTGCGCTGACGACCCCGTGGACTCCCCCTTCTCTCAAGCAACGCGAACTGCAAACATCGCCGCCATGGCGGCGCAGCCCGTTGACCTCCTAGTAATCGGATCCGGTATAACCGGAGCCGGGATTGCCCGGGATGCGGCCATGCGCGGCATCCACACGGCAATCATCGACAAAGGCGACTTCGGCGGGGGCACAAGCAGCCGCTCCTCTCGCCTCGTTCACGGCGGCCTGCGCTATCTCGAGGTGGGCGACTGGAGGCTCGTATTTGAGGCGAGCCGCGAGCGCCGCATACTGCTCAAGATCGCACCCCACCTCGTCCGGCCCCGCTCTTTCATCTTCCCGATCCACCGCGGCGGACGGGTCTCCAAAATCAAGCTGGCGGCGGGCCTCACACTGTACGACCTCATGGCCCTTCTGCGCAATGTGCGAAGGCATCGGATGTTGGGCAAGCGAAGAACATTGAAGGCCGAGCCCAACCTGCGGCGCTCCGGCCTCAAAGGCAGCGGCCGATACTACGACGCAGAGTGCGACGATGCCAGACTCACACTGGCAACCGTCCGGAGTGCCCACGCCCATGGGGCCCTGGCTGCCAACTACGTCGCCATGGATGACCTCGAGCGCGGAGACGGTCGTATCCGTGGCGCACGGGTCACGGATCTCATCACTCACGAAACCTACACGATCCATGCCCGAGTCGTCGTCAACGCCACGGGCCCGTGGTCTGATCGGCTTCGCGCCACGGAGGGCGAGCAACCCGCCCTGAGGCCAACCCGCGGAGTGCATGTGGCCGTGCCAAGGTACAGGCTCGGCAATCACGGCGCGGTGACGGTCATCTCACCATTGGACGGCCGGGTGATGTTCGTAATCCCTTGGGGGGATTTGTCTTACGTCGGAACCACCGACACCGACGATGAGACTGACCCTGACAAAGCCCGGGCGAACGCCGATGATGTGGTCTACCTGCTCCGATCTGCCAACGCACTGTTCCCGGACGCACGGCTCCAAGCGGATGACGTCGTGTCAACCTGGGCTGGCATTCGACCCCTCCTCAAGCCCGATAATCCCATGGATCCCAGCGCGGTCTCCAGAGAGCACAGAATCCTGGAGGGCCCATCGGGCATGATTTCGATCGTTGGTGGCAAGCTCACCACGTTTCGGGTCATGGCCAGAGAGGTGACAGATCTTGTCGCCAAGCGCCTCCATGAGATCGACGGTCGCGGGATCCCTGCCAGAGCGCGAACCGAGCAGGAACCGCTTCCCGGGGGCGAGGTCGCCAACGTCGATGTTCTCGTAAAGGAGATCACCGCAGAGGGGCACCCGGAGAATGTCGCGCATCATCTCGTGAATTCTTACGGGACGGAGTCGGCGGCCGTACTGCGGCTAGCCCAAGCGGAACCAGAACTGAACCAGCCTATCGTGCCCGATCATCCCGCCCTGCGGGCCGAGCTTGTGCATGCCGCCCGCCGGGAAATGGCGGTCACGCTCTGCGACCTGATGATGCGCAGGACGCACCTTTTCTACGAGGTCATGGGGCACGCACTCCCTGAAGTGCCGGTCGTGGTAGATCTTGCCGCGCAGGAACTGGGATGGGATGGGGGCCGCAAGGCATCCGAACTAGCCGGATACCTACAGCAGATTCAGCATTGCATGGCCTTCCGGGACGACCTGCGGCCTTAGCCACCTCCGATCGTTTGCGGGGGATCTCCCCATTCGAACGCAGTCTTCAACCGCTCGATCACGTACTGCACCGCATCCTCCGGATCGTCGGTGACATGCAGCAAGTCTAGGTCTTCCGGCCCAATGTGCTCTGCCTCCAGCACGGTGTGGCTGAGCCAATGCAGGAGTGGCTTCCAATAGCTCTTCCCCATCAGAACCACTGGGAAGTTCCTGATTTTCTCGGTCTGGATGAGTGTAAGTGCCTCGAAAAGCTCATCCAGGGTGCCAAAGCCACCTGGGAAAACGACGAATGCAGACGAGTATTTGACAAACATCGTCTTTCGTACGAAGAAATACCGAAAGTTGATCACCCGGTCTGCAAATGGATTGACACCTTGTTCGTGAGGAAGCTCGATGCTGAGGCCCACTGAGAGCGTCTCAGCATCGGCTGCACCTTTGTTGCCAGCCTCCATGATGCCGGGCCCGCCGCCGGTGACCACTGCCACGTTCTCCTTGCCAAACCTCTTGGCGGTCTCAACCGCTAACTCGTACCACTTGGTGCCGGGCTTTGCCCGTGCGGATCCGAATATGGATATCGCATGCTCGATGTCCGACAGCTCGTCAAAACCCTCAATGAACTCGCCAATTATGCGGAGGACGCGCCAAGGGTCGGTGTGGGTATAGGCAGCCGGCCTGTCCCTGGCCGGGCGGAGCTCGAAGAGGACCTCATCTTCGGTTCTTCTAAAGCCTCCCGGCTTCTGTGCGGGCAGGCCTCGCGGCTCTCGTCTGCTCATTGATTCGCAGCTCCGGTTTTGCTGTTTCCGCGTCAGCGGGTTAGTCCTGTCGACAAGTTTCCCCACCTTTGACATCGGCCGTCAGAGGGTGGGGAATCGTTCGATAGGCTCGGTGTGAGGGATGGCCGAAGAGTCGGCCCTCAGCCAATATACAGGGACCGGGGGAAATGCGTCCACCGGTTGCATCGTCGACGGGTGTGACGGTCGGCTTCGCTTCGATCTGCTGAACCGATTGTCTTCGCACCCGCTCGGCCCGCGGAAAGGGTCGACCGTTGAGCCGGCCCGGAAATTCAGCTGTCGATGAACCATCGCTCCGCTTCACCCAACGCGGTTCACCAAGACCCACGCCAGGATGGCTCGAGTGACCGTGCCAGCCTTGGGCAGGGCAGACTTGACGGCGGCACGGCTGGGTGGATCAGGTTGATGCTGCAGCTCCTCCTCCGTGCGGCCCTAAGGCCGCGACTGGCGCTCGACCTGTTACTTATGGTATGGGCTTTCCGTGCAACGGGCTGGTACCGTACGCCTCCTTTTCTCCCAATTCCACCGCGGGAGTACACTCGGTGGCGGATGTACACTGCATACGGGCAGGAGTCAGCTGTTCCACCGGTAAGGGACGTAATTCGCTTCGCCCGGTGGCGCCGCCAAACCATGCGGCTGTGACGCCCGAGCGAAAAGCTGCCCTCGTCAAGGAACGATCGCTCGCTCTGGGTTTCACCACGTGCGGTATCACAGATTTGTCACCGCCCCCACACGCCGAGGAGTTTTCCAAATGGCTCGCCGATGGGATGGCGGGCAGCATGGCGTACATGCACCGGCAGGCACGGCGGCGCCTGAAACCCGCTGGGATCGTCCCCGGGGCCACGCGAGCCATCGTAGTAGCCCGCAGCTACAGTGCTCTCGATCGCGAGCCTCCTCCGGGTGCCGAGGTGGGCAGGGTCGCAAAGTACGCCCGCGGAGCCGACTACCACGACATACTGCGCGAGCCGCTCGACAAACTAGCGGCCTATGCCCGTTCGCTTGGAGGTGATGACATCATCGCGCGCTCATTTGTCGATGCCGGTCCGGTACCTGAGCGGGAGTTGGCGCAGCGATCCGGTGTCGGATGGATCGGCAAGAACACGATGCTCATCGACCCGCGGCGGGGTTCCTATACCTTTTTAGCAAGTGTCCTGACAAACCTCGACGTCGCCATTGACCAACCCTTTGAGGCCGACCGGTGCGGGTCATGTCGAAGATGTCTCGACGCATGTCCCACCGGCGCCTTCCCACGCGAGCGAGTTCTGGACAGCCGGTTGTGTATCTCGTACCTCACCATCGAGCACAGAGGTGAGATTGATGCGGGCGTGGCAGCGCAGATGGACAACTGGATCTTCGGATGTGACGTGTGCCAAGACGTATGCCCGTGGAACGTCAAATTCGCCGGGAACGTGGAACAGCCTCTCGAACAAGATGAGTCAATGGAGTACCTCGATCTCGAGCGGCTGACCAAGATTCCTGACGCGGGATTTCCGATTGAGTTCGGGGAAACCCCACTTGAAAGGGCGGGTACGCCCGGGTTACGACGGAATGCGCGGATCGCGCTAGCCAATTCCAGGAGAGCAAGCGGATGGCCGATTCAGTAACGGATGCTCAGACACGACGGCGGCTGACCGAAATCCAGGAGCGTCTGCGGGGCGGCCTCGAGAAGGTCGATCCTCACCGTCACCTTACAGGCCGACCGGCCAGTTACAACGTGATCTCCGGACGCACCGTGGAGGTGACTTTTCGTGACGTCCCGAGAATTGACGAGGCTGAGGTGCTGGGCGTCAAACGCCTCATTGGCGAGGAGTGCTTTTGCAGCGTCTCACCCGAGACAGCGGAGACACTGACGGTACGCTTCATCGTTCCACTAATGGTTATTTAGGCAGGGGCAGGCGCTTGCCGGGAACGCTGTTCGCGGAAGAGTGCCCCCCTGGATGGGGTCCCAGGGATCACAGACCGGTCGGATGATCGACGAATTCCCAAGGGATCCCGAACCGCTCTTCCAAGCATTCGGCCAGGGCCTTGACGCCGACAGTCTCCGTCGCGTAGTGACCGGCGTACACCACATTGATCCCCCATTCTTCGGCGTCGAAGTACGTATGATGGGGACCCTCGCCGCTCACGAACGTATCGAGTCCTTCGTGCTTGGCCTCACGGATCATCGATCCAGCCTCCCCGGTCACGATTCCGATCCGTGAAACGCGCTCGGGACCAGTAGAGATGAGCCGAGGCTCAACACCAAGCACGCCTTTCAAGCTGTCAACCAGCTCATCCCGGTGGAGCTCCAATCCTCCCTGAATCCCGATCTCTCCAAATGGCTGGACATCAGATAATCCCAACGCTCTTGCCAGGACGGCATTGTTTCCAACCTCGGGGTGACAGTCCAAAGGAAGGTGTGCCGAGTAGACGGCAATGTCGTGCCTCACCAGGCGTCCGATCCGCTCCCAGTTCCTTCCGGTGATCGGCTCGGCGCCTCCCCAGAACAACCCGTGATGCACCAGAAGGAGATCGGCCTTCCGATCGATCGCCAATTCGATCGTGGCTACACAGGCATCCACCGCTGCAGCGATTTTGGACACTTGACCGGAGCTTTCCACCTGCAAGCCGTTCAACGCACGGGGGTCGTCAGGCACCTCCCTGATTCGGAGGTAACTGTCCAGAAACGCTACGATGTCAGTGAGTTTGGCGGACACTGATGATTTCAGGCCTCAGATCGTGGGCCGTGGTCGGTGGGCTTGCTGAGTTATGGTGAACGACACTCTCGAAACATAGTATCTACAGTATGATGACATCTGGGACCAGGTTTACAGCGAAGAAGCTAATTAAGCAGGTTATTTCCAATGGGTTACGATATCACACCTAACAAGCCACAGAAGAGCACCTGGGTCAGCGGATCAGAATGACTGGGCCGGCCTGACCGGGCGCTGTCGGTCTTCGACCGGTACATGCGCCGGCCCTGTTGCCGACTCGTCGACGACGCTTCGCACCTCTTCCGAGTCCTCTTTCTTTCTTTTCAAGGCCTGCGGATCCGCCATGCGCACGCTACCGTTTACCTCACCACCCTCGTGAACGAGGATTCGCTGAGTGGTGATGTCCCCGTTGACCACCGAGGCCACCTGGACTTCGACACGCTCATCGGCCATAATTGCACCCCGAACCACGCCACCGATGACGGCCTCGCGAGTGTAGATATTCCCTTCTACTTCGCCCCCTTTTGCTACCAGCACCTGCTGCTCTGCCCGAACGCTGCCCTGGATCTTGCCCTCGACCTTGACGACACCATCGGTATCCAGCTCTCCGACAACGGTCATGCCCGACGCCACGATTGACAGGCCGGGCTCCTTGCCGGACCTGGGGCTGGAGCGCTCGGCTTCTCCTCCACCCTTCGCCATGCTATGTCTCCTTTCCGAGAATCGCCGCGATGGGATCGATTGAGAGGTTGCCGCGGCGCATCTCGAAATGTAAATGGGGTGCCGTTGATCGCCCGGTACTTCCCGAAAGGGCGATAACTTGACCCGCTTCAATTTGGTCCCCGGGCGCTACCAGAAGCCGTGACGCATGACCGTACATGGTCTGGTAACCTTCCGGATGATCGACTAGCACGAACAAGCCGTATTCTGGGTCGTTGCCGGCCTGCGCTACAGAGCCACCCCCGGCTGACCGAATTGGGGTGCCTCTGGGAACAGCGATGTCCACCC
Organism: Gemmatimonadota bacterium; assembly: GCA_039591275.1. Classification (GTDB taxonomy): domain Bacteria; phylum Gemmatimonadota; class Gemmatimonadetes; order Gemmatimonadales; family GWC2-71-9; genus JBDHDY01. Next base: position 8,064 of record JBDHDY010000052.1, read on the forward strand.
CAGGGTGAGCCTCACCCTCACTACCGGCCACCACCTGACCTCGAGTTACGACGCCTCCAAACAGCGTGGAGTCCATGGGCCAATGAGAAGGTACTGATGGACCGTTTTCGTATCTCGGTGTAGCGCCCGGTGTGCGCGCGTACATCGCAAGTGCCAACGGCAGCTCTCCGTCGCCCGCCGCGGCCCTGCTAACGATGTCTGCGCCGAGCATCGACCTAACTTGCGCGTACGTCGCTTCCAGTTCGGAAAGCGTCTGCGCAAGCTGCCGCACCTGTTGATTCTCGGCAGTCAGCCTGTCGATCTCGCGCCTCAAACCCGGCACCTCGGCAGCGACTCTTCCTACAGGAGCGTAGGATACCGCACCGAGGACGATCAGCACGAGCAATGTGGCACCGGTGATGCTTGCTAACCGGAGGAGCCACACCGGAATGCGGTACGTTCGAGATTCCAACTCCCCATCGCGGTGGATCACAACGGTGACCGACGGTCGCTTCTTCTTCATCGGTTACCCATCAAAGGGCTTGCCCAGCATTATCTCGAGGATCCGCGACAGGTCTTCGTTGGAGTAGAAGTTGATCGTGAGGCGACCACTTCCCTTGCCGCGGGTAGCGATGAACACATCCGTTCCCAGTTTGTTTCTGAGCGCATCCTCTACGCGGCGCGCGTGGAAATCTTCGGGTGTCTGGTCTCTCGTGTACCGCGGACGTCTCTTGGGTCCTCGCTTCTTGCGCGCCAACGATTCGACTTCCCGCACCGACAACGCGCCGCTAGCCGCTCGTTGCGCAAGCGCGGGAATGGCACTCTCATCCTCGACTTGGAGCAGAGCACGTGCATGCCCAGTCGATAGCCGCCCGGAGTGCAACATGTCCTGCACACTCTTCGGAAGCTTGAGCAGTCGTAGTGCGTTAGTCACCGTGGAGCGGTCGCGACCGACGAGTTTTCCCACTTCCGCCTGTGACACTTCAAACTCGTTGATCAACCGACGATAACCTCTCGCCTCATCGATGGGTGAGAGCGAATCTCGCTGCAGATTCTCGACGAGGGCCAACGTCAGCAACGTGCGATCATCCACGTCACGAACCACGGCTCCAATGGCAGGCCATGCCAATTGTTCAGCAGCACGGCACCGCCGCTCACCAGCAATCAGCTCGAAGTTGCCATCTTGCACCGGACGGACAACGACTGGTTGCAACAAGCCTGACTGTTTCATCGAGTGCTTCAAGTCGTCGAGTGCTTTAACATCGAACTCTTGCCGCGGCTGGTAAGGGTTAGGGCGTATGGAGGCCAGAGGAATTTCTGTAAGTGATCCTTCGGAACGCGCCTCTGCCACGGAGGGGCCAAGCAGCGCCTCCAAACCACGTCCGAGCCTGCGTCGCGTTTTCGTCATCTCGTCTTCCTCTAGGAAACCTGCGACGCTGGCTCGAGCCAGCGATTGATGTGGGCTTGCGTCTTCGCTCGCCGCACCACTTCCTGAGCTAGTGCAAGGTATCCCCTTGCACCAACGGACTGCACATCGTATAGGAGGAGGGGCTTACCAAAGCTCGGTGCTTCGGCAATGCGAACATTGCGTGGAATAACAGTCCGGTAGACCTGTCCCGCGAAATATTCTTTTGCTTCTTCAGCGACCTGCTTCGACAAGTTGAGACGCGCGTCATACATAGTTAGCAGCACGCCTTCGATTGCGAGGTCGGCGTTGAAATTCTGTTGAACCAGCTTGACGGTATTCAGTAATTGTGAAAGCCCCTCCAATGCGTAGTACTCGCATTGAATAGGGATGAGCACAGAGTCCGCAGCTGCCAGCATGTTGAGCGTGAGGAGTCCGAGCGACGGAGGACAGTCGATAAGAACGTACTCGTACGCGTCGCGAACGTTTTCAAGGCCGCGGCGCATCAGGGACTCTCGCTCCGCGCGGTTGACGAGTTCGATCTCGGCGCCAACCAAGTCCTGGGTTGCCGGAACGACGTCCAATACTGCGAGCCTCACTCGTTTCATGATCACGCTCTGCAGGGAACGCGTTCCCATGAGCGAATCGTAGAGCGACACCCCAATCTGCCCTCGTTCGATGCCAATTCCGCTAGTGGCGTTGGCCTGCGGATCGGCATCCACGAGCAACGTCCGGTGCTCGGCGGCCGCCAGCGAGGCCGCCAGGTTGACGGCCGTGGTGGTCTTACCCACACCACCCTTCTGGTTCGCGATTGCTATGACCCGACCCATAAGCTTAGTAAATATTTGCCATTTATTGATTTATGCAACTTTGAAGATCGAGGAAATCGACCCTCGCGAGACTGGGCCCGAATATACGTGTCTCAACGCCCGAGGTAAAGAAGCAAGGTTGGAGACTGTTTCACGTGAAACATCCCATTCGCACTCAGTGCTAGATGTTCCTTCCGGCAATTACTGTATAAGTAACTGTTGCAATGCGCTTTCGACTTTCTGTGTCAGAGCTGAGATTTAGCAGGCGAACTGTACGAAACGTCGGGCGAGGAATCGGCGCGAATATGTCCTAAGTGATTGCAATAGAACGAGACTACCAAAAGCTCCACCCCGTGAGTGTCGGGTCTTGCCTTGCGAGACAGAGCCCTCCCGAAAACCCCTCCTTCGCCACCCTTCCACGCGAGACGTCCTCGTGGAGGTCATCTACACCACCACGGGTATTCAAAAGTCGGTCAGATCTCCGAAAACAACTGAGGAGAAAGCGGAGAAACCGGTGCCGCGCGCCCTGAACACGCTGGGCTTGCACCCAAACGCAGGATTCTAAGGTCCAGAATCGCAAGATTCCAATGATTTCCGGCAGCTGAGCATGTGCCGAGGGCGACAGGGCAGACAGTAGGTGGTTTCACGTGAAACATCTGAGTGATCGACGCTTACACGCGGCAAAAGTGGTCTGGATGGCGAAGCAGGCCCCGGGGCCCGACGGACACAGCTCAGAGGA
>JBDHDY010000053.1:0-13366 GCA_039591275.1 Gemmatimonadota bacterium
AGCGAGTCGAAGCTCGAAAGGTAGGCGAACTGGCGCTGCTTGATCACCGCCGCAAGTCCGTTGTGCGCAGGACCGTAGTGGGGCTTGCGCGCAAGGATCTCCAGAAACGTCGCTTGAGCAGAATCTCGGCGAGCTTCGGGTGCCATACCGTATGCCATGTAATAGGCGGAGCCGCGCATCAAGGCGGGTAGTACAGACTCGGGAAACTCGTCCTCCAGCTCACGGGTCATGGCAACGGCTTCCCCAATGCGATTCTGTGAGATTAGCTCGTCAGGCGTTTTGAGCCGCTGCCGGACAATGCTGTCAGCTCGCTGAGCGTAGTCGGCGTACGTCAGGTTGGTGTGACCGTTTCCCCAATGCCAGTGCGTGAGATAGTGGAGTGGGTCGACCTCGAGGGCCAGATCCCATTGAGCCGCCATGTCGTTGAGTTGGGTGGCGTCCACACGGCGCCAGATAGCATATCCGTAGCTGAAGCGCGCGTCGGCGTTGAAGGGATCGAGCTCCAGGGCGCGCAGCAACGGTCCCTCAGCAGCTGCAGGGTCCTGATCCCAGAAGCGAGTTTCGGCCTCGAGTATATAAGCAGCGGCGTTGCTCGAATTCCATTGCTGTACGCGCCGAGCCCATTGCAATGCTTGCTCGTACTGTTTTTGCAGGAGATAAGTTCGGCCTAGAAGAATCGCTGCCGCCTCATCCCTCCCGTCGTCCTCTAGCAGGGCACGGGCATTTGTGGCGGCCGCGTCCAGCTCCCACGCCTGGATCTGGAGTTGACCTTGGAGCAGACGTGCGTCTCGATTACTAGGTTCTGCTGCAAGTACCTGTTCCACTCGTGCTGCTGCTTTGTGATATCGGTGTCGTTTCAACAACAACTCGCCCTCGACCAGCAGCAGGGATGGGGACAGCAGATCCCTCGAACGGAGTCCAGAATCTGCACTGTCCCACAGCCCCAAAGCGATCATGCGCCGCAGACGTTGGGGAGTTAGTGCACCCGCCTCCGAGAGGATTGACCGCCGTTCCTCATTCAGACGAGTTAGCGCAAGGGCAAGATCGTCAACGGTAGCCGGGTCGTACCCTTCAGCCGGCGAGAGGATAGGTCCAGGCGCAACCCCGGACTGAATGGCGTTCGTCTCATGGGGATTTTCTCTACGTTGTATCCGGCGTCATCGAAGAGCTTCCGGTTTCGAAACTACCATTTTAGGTGTGATTTGGGCATCCTGTCTCCAGACCCTCCCGAAACTGATGCTACAGGCATTGTTGCTCACTCCGCATTGTTTTATGATGGTGTGGGTTGCACACCGAAGCCCTTAGCCTTGTTGAAGACAGGCGACACGACCACTGAGGCTATATCATGAGCTCGTCCGAGGGATCTGACAAATCGAGGGCAATCACGATGGCGTTGGCCGTTGCCGTGCCCTGCCTTGGTTTGCACCGGTTCTATGTGGGGAAGATCGGAACACTGGTGGATCTACGATGTCGTCTTGGTCGCGGCGGGCTCGTTCCGTGACATCGACGGGAAGCGGGTCAAGTACTGGGGGGAGGAGGATACGCGGGCCAAGGACAAGGCTCTTTCGGATGAGGGTGTGCAGGAGATCATGGACGAGCTCTACGCGCTCCGCAATGAGATGGGAGAGTTGGCGGAACGGGTAGACTTCGCCGAGCGTCTGTTGACCCGCGGCCGGGACCGGGAGCTTCACGAGCAGAACGAGACGACCCCGGTGTAGCCCCAGCCACCGCGCCCAGCCGGGCGGACCACAACTCCACGCCGCACCACCCGGCGGACCCGCACTTCCTCACCACCCATCCCGGCGGGCCGGCGGGCCGTACACCCCACCCCAACTCACACACGCACGGGGTACCAAGAAGTGCAATCGTCGACATGCACGTTGGCGACGACGAGCAACCTTCCCCGACCTTGCACATCGGCACAAGTCGCCCGAGATTTTGGTCCGCCTGTCCGCCTGTCCGCCTGTCCGCCTGTCCGCCTGTCCGCCTGTCCGCCTGTCCGCCTGTCCGCCCGCCCGCCTTACCGCCTTACCGCCTTACCGCCTTACCGCCTTACCGCCTTACGCCCGAAACCGTTCCACGTAGGTTTCGTAGTGTCAAACGAAGATGAACACGGACGACAAGCCACCCCAGGGTACTCCCCACGCGGATCCAGGTCTCGAAGCAAAGCTCGCGGCGCTCAATACCGAAGCCGTGGCGGAGCTCGAGAAGCGAAAGTCTGCTCGCCTCAGCTCGCCCAGGGGCGAACGGGCCGAACCACCCAAGCGAAAGAAGCTCAACGTCAACGCGCGAATCGCGCTGTGGGTCGGTCTCAAGACTGTCGCCGTTGTCGTGCTTCCGTTCTTCGTTCTCATACGGTTGGGGGCTGCTCTCGCCGGATCAGCGGCTCTCACAGCCATCCTTCTGACCTTTTACGGCGCCAAGATCTCGAAGCTGCTCACGGGCAAGCGGCGGTTTGGCCTCATAGCCAAGAGACTGGCCTTACCCATGATCGTGTTCTACTGCGGATACGGATTGCTGTTCTTGTCGAGCGTCAATGCCAAGTCCGAAACGGTGCGGGATTACTACTCATCCGTTCATCCACTCCTGCGGCTGTCGCTCAGTACGGCGATCTTAGCCGATCGTGAGATCGTGGTAACCGATGCCAAGCGCGAGCCAGAGGACTACGCACGCATGGGTTTGCCGCTCCTCGAGAACTCGCTGCACTTCCGGCAGGACGGCGGCTACGTCCACGCGGTGGATCTGCGGACGATCGGTCGGGCCGAGTGGAAAAACGCGCTTCTGGTGGGATACTTCCGAGTCATGGGCTTCCGCACGCTGAGGCATGTGGGAACTGCGGACCATCTGCACGTGTCGTTAGCGCCTCGCGGCGACCCTCGCCTCTGACAAACACAATCTGCAGTGCCAGCCTTGACGTAACCCCAGCACCGTGGTCAGCTTACCGCGGTTTCTCTCTCGGAATGGGCCGAACTCCAACCAGGATAACCCAACAGATGATTCAACGGTGTCCCGCCATGACCTGTGCCGTGCTGGCGGCGCTTGCTGTGACACTTTGCCCGCAGGTGGTCACCGCTCAATTCACGGGCTCGCCACTTCCAGCGACATACGTGCTGTCGGGTGTGACGGTGGTACGGTCTGATGGAAGTCGGATTTCAGATGTGAACATTGTGATTCGTGGAGCTTTCCTCGATGCAATGGGCGCAGACGTGGAGATTCCTCCGGGCGCAAAGGTCCTCGAGGGTGATTCGTTGATGGTGTACCCCGGCATGATCGACGCCCACGGCGGTGTGGATTTTGAGTTCCCCGAACCCGAGAATGACGACGAGGCGCTCTCGTGGGATCCGCCGCGGTGGCGGCAGGGCTTCCAACCGCACCGTAGAGTTGCCGATCATCTCACCGTCGACGGTGACGACCTCGAAGAACAGCGCAACAACGGGATTATCGCGGCCGCGGTGCATCCGTCCAGTGCGCTGATGCCGGGTCGCGGGGCCACGGTGCTCCTGCGCAAGAACGCTGCCGGCTCCGAGCTGGTGCTGAACCCGGAGCTTGGGGTGGTCATGGCATTTCGCGGAGGGCAGGGAGCCTACCCCGGAACCCTCATGGGGATGATCGCCTTCATACGCCAGAGCTTTGAGGACGCACGGCACCACGGTGTCCTCCTCGCCGAATACTCGCGCGATCCTCGACAACTCACGGTCCCAAGGTGGGATCCCGACTACGCGGTGCTCGAAGAGGTCATGGCGGGCGACGTTCCCGTTTTCTTCGAGGCCGATCTCGCACGGGACATCCGTCGAGTGCTGGGCCTCGCCGAGGAGTACGGATTCAAACCGATCATCGTGGGTGGTGATGAGGCGTGGAAGCTCGCCGATGAGTTGGGTGCTCGGGAGATCCCGGTTCTCGTCTCGGCAGATTTTCCACGTCCGCAGCGGTGGAAGCCCCCAGAGGCAGACGAGGACACGTCGATCCAGCGAGAGGAACTCCAACTCGATCCCGAAGCGCTTCGGGAGAAGGAGAGACTGGAAAACCTCTACGCCAATGCCGCTCGGCTGGCCGACGCAGGCGTAACGTTCGCGCTGACAAGCGGAGGAAGAGACGATCTACTGGAAGGAGTGCGCAAGGCCATGGAGTACGGCCTGTCGGAGGACGCAGCACTCCGCGCTGTCACTAATACTCCGGCCGAGCTGCTCGGACTGGGGCACCTACTGCGAATAGAACCAGGGATGGCTGCCACCTTCATCGTCACGTCGGGTCCGCTCTTTGAGGAAGAGACTAGGATCGTCTACACGTTCGTCGAGGGTGCTCTGGAGGAAGGAGCACCAGTCGTTGGCGAAGGTAGTGAGGCGCCGCTGGTGGATCTTTCAGGTACTTGGGAGATGACGACGGAGAGCCAGCAGGGAACTTTCACGTCTACTGTGACCCTGCGACAATCAGGCGCGTCGTTCTCAGGTACCTCGCAGACCGATTTTGGGACGGGACAGATTCAAAACGGGACCGTATCGGGTAACCAGTTGAGTTTTACGCTCATGCTGGACTTCGGCGGTCAGAGCATCGAGATGGAGTTTTCAGGAAGTGCGGAGGGGGAAAGCGCTTCGGGAACGGCGGTAGGATTCGGCGGTTCGACGATGAATTGGACGGCTAGGAAAGTCAGTGGTCCAGGGGAAGGGAACACTCGATGACAAAGCTCAGCGTAGCGACTGTCGCAGGCATGTTAGCGCTGTCCGTACCGACGGCAACGGCTCAGGAGCGTTCTACCGTGCAGGCGGAAGCGGGAAGCATCGATTCTCCCCGGGGTGACCTGTTCATCAGCAATCTGGATTCGGTTTGGACAGCTACGGGTGAAGTGTTGGAGAATGTCTCGATTGATATTCGGGACGGTGTCATTCGCATGATTGGGCGTGATATCTCGCCATCGCAGGACGTGACGGTCATTGAGGGCACCGGATTGACTGCGATGCCCGGGATCGTGGACGAGCACTCGCATACGGCCATCGATCGGGGAGGCAATGAGGGATCCGCGCCGATTGTTCCCGAAGTAAGCGTGCTCGACGCGCTCAATCCCGAGGACTTCAGCATCTACCGTGCGTTGTCTGGTGGTGTGACGTCGGCCCTCATCCTCCACGGGAGCTCGAATCCAATTGGAGGTCAAGGTGCCATCATCAAGATGCGCTGGGGCATGGAGCGACCGGAGCAACTCTTGATCGAGCAAGCACCCCGCGTCGTGAAGTTTGCGCTGGGTGAAAACGTGACACGCAAGGCCGCTCAGGGCGGATTCGGCCAAAGCCGCACGCCTAGGTATCCGGAATCCCGCGCCGGAGTCGAAGCGCTGTACATGCAGGCATTCACGGCGGCACAGGAATACAAGAGGGCCTGGGACGAATACAATTCCGATCGCCGAGCATATCGCATCCCGCCTCGGCGCGATCTCAGGCTCGAAGCCCTAGTAGATATTATGGAGGGCCGGGTTCGCGTTCACGCGCACTCCTATCGGAGCGATGAGATCATCATGTTGATGCGGGTTGCCGAGCGATTCGGTTTCAGCATCGACACGTTCACGCACGTGTTAGAGGGTTACAAAGTGGCGGACGAACTGGCGGAGCATGGCGCCGGCGCGTCGACGTTTGCGGACTGGTGGGGGTACAAACTCGAGGCCTACGACGCCATACCGTACAACGCGGCAATCATGCATCGACACGGCGTGCTAACGAGTCTCAACTCCGACCTCCCCTATCTCCAGACCACCCTCGTCTACGAGATGATCAAGCCGGTGAAATACGGCGCCGTTTCCAAGGAAGACGCGCTTCGCATGCTGACGATCAATCCGGCGCGCCAGCTACACATCGAGGATCAGGTAGGCACGATCGAAATCGGTAAGCAAGCGGACATCGTGTTGCTAAACGGTGACCCGTTTGACACCTACTCCCGCGTCGAAAAGACGATTGTGGACGGGATCGTCTATTACGATCTGAGCGCTGAGCGTGGGACGCGCGGCGAGCCGTTCCGATCGGTGCGTGTCGTCAATCCGATTCCAGATCAGATCAGTTACAGAGGCGAAACGGAGCATAACCGCTGGCGCTTTTTACCTGTGGGGTTCGATCTGGCACGTAGGGGTCAGGGTGCGACGGTAGCCTTGGTTGGAGCTACGGTTCATCCGGTCTCGACTGCCTCGATTCCGGACGGCGTGGTGGTCGTGTCGGACGGGAGGATCGCTGCGGTGGGTTCGCGCACGACCGTCACCATCCCTCAGGGGGCCGAGGTCATCCGGGTCGACGGCAAGCAGCTGTATCCGGGTATGATCGACCCGATCACTCAGGTCGGCATGATCGAGATTGGGCAAGTGCCGGCCAGCCGGGACGATCGCGAAGTAGGCCGCTACAATCCCCACATGCGCGCTCTGGCGGCGGTGCATCCTCACAGTGCGGAGATCGAAGTGACCAGGGCAAACGGAATCACGACAGTGATGAGTGCGCCCACCAGTGGTGTTGTGCGCGGCATGGGCTCCGTCATCCAGCTTGCTGGAGATACCCCGGAGCGGATGGTCGTCTCTGACCGTGCGGCGCTCGTGGTAGCCTTCCCGACGCCGAGCGGACAGGAGTGGGACGAACCGGAGCTTCGAGGAGAGCGTCTCGAAGAGCTCGTGGATCTGTTCGAGCGGTCAGTGCAGTTTGCCGGTGAAGCAGTGGGGAGAGATGACCCCACGGGACCGTTTGAGGCGAACGTGTGGGGGCGGGACGACGTCCTTCTCAGCGCCATGGTCCCGGCAGTGACCGGTCGAGTTCCCACGTTCTTCATTGCCCGCACTGAACGTCATATCCGAACCTTGTTGCTGTTCCTGGATCGATTTCCGGACGTGCGAGCGGTAGTGGTCGGGGGAGACCAGGCGTTTCGTGTTGCAGATCAACTTGCGCAGCGTCAGATCCCGGTTGTCGTCGGTTCGGCGTTGATCCCCACCTTGAGCCGAAGTGATGCGGTCTCGGCGGGATGGGAAAATGCTGCACTGCTTCACGCGGCGGGTGTCAGAGTGTCGTTCAGCACTTCCATGACCCGCAGCGAGGAAGGACCGAACGTTCGTAACCTTCCCTATCACGCTGCTCGGGCAGCGGCCTACGGGTTGCCGAGGGCCGCCGCCTTGCGAGCAGTGACGTTGCATGCCGGCGAGATTCTGGGATTGGGTGATCAGGTCGGGAGCATCGAAGTGGGGAAGCGAGCCGATCTCATCGTCACCGACGGAGACCCGCTACAGATCGTTACCAACGTCGAGCGGGTATTCATTGGCGGCAATGAGGTATCCATAGAGAGCAAGCACACGCGTTTGTGGGAGCGCTTCCGCAACAGGCGATAGCACGCGGGATGTGGCCGTGCTACGCTTGCCACTAAACGTCGTCTTCCAGCCTCAATGCCTGTTTGAGTTCCTCGTACCACGGAGCCTTCTCGACTCCATCGGTGCATAAGTCGCGATGTACCTCACACCAATAGGTGTCGGCTGCGAGGCTTCGCCACAGCGCTGGAGTGCCGCACTCCGAACAGGGTGTCATGGCCTGACTGGCCACTGACTTCCACGCAAACGCCATCGCCTTCCAGCGATTTCGCTCTTCGGAGAGCGATGTGATGACGGTGATCGGTCCCTTGCCCCCAGTCATGCGGTAAGCATACTCCTCAAACAGGGTGGTGGCGAGGGGGCCCGCCGGATTGATGTTGGCCCCGACCCCTGGCGGCTCTGCGCTCCTTGACCAAGTCATACGGAGGCGCGACACTGTGCGAGTGAAGCCGCGAATCCTTAGCCTCTTGATCCCCTTCTGGTTGGCCTGCGGAGACGCGGACCTTCCGCCGGGGCCATTCAACTACCTCCTCACGGAACCAAGCGGTGCATTCCTGCAAGTGTCCTCCTACGACACGACTGGTGGCAACCGCGATCGATTGGAGATTCTGCCCGGCGACACGGCAGTCATTCTCGATGCAACCGGCCCGGGCGTGATCCAGCGCATTTGGATCACTGTCTCGAGCAGGGATCCTCACTATCTCCGTCGGATTGCGCTGCGCATGTATTGGGATGACGAGACTGTTCCTTCAGTACAAGCACCGTTGGGGGATTTCTTCGGAAACGGCTTTGATCGGCGACACTATGTCGCTCAACCCATGGGTGTGTCGAGTGGCGGGTTCTATTGCTATCTCCCGATGCCATTCAGGAAGCGTGCTCGTATAGTGGTGGAGAATGGTACCGGGCTCGCAATCGATGCCTTCTACTTCAATATCGGAGTGGCGCAAGTTCAGCGGTTACCACCGGGTACCCCGACATTTCACGCTGCGTGGCGCCGTACACTTCGCACAGATCAGCCGGAGCCGCACCCTGTGCTCGAGGCTCGCGGTCGGGGATACTTCGTCGGCCTGGCGTTGAACGCGGAGAGCTATACGGGACGACTATGGTTTCTGGAGGGCGACGAACGTTTCACTGTTGATGGCGAGGTGCGAGGGCAGGGCACCGGGACGGAGGATTACTTCAACGGAGGATGGTACTTCGAGGCAGGACCGTTCTCTGGCCCATATCACGGACTGATCCTCAAAGACGACTCATTGGGACGGATCGCGGCCTATCGTTGGCATCTTCCGGACCCCATTCCATTTCGGCGGTCTATCCGTGTGGATCTGGAGCACGGACACGACAATCAAGAGGTGGCCGACTACGCAACGACTGCGTATTGGTATCAGATTGAGCCTCACGAGCCGCTTCTGCAGCTGCCGGCTCCTAGCGAGCGGCTGACCCTCGGAGTGAAGATCCCGCCCGGTGCTCTCTTGGCGTCGTCGTTCACGATCGACTCGATGGCTGGTGACCGAGTCATCCGCGCCCTGGTTCCCCGGCCGGACAGATATGAAGTCGTCGTCTACCCACGTGGCGAGCCTGCAGGGGGTGTTGCCAGCCTGCGACTGTCGGGTGGTCGCGCCAGACGGGTCGAGACAGACGCAGCGGAGACCAACACGGTCCTCGCACCGGTGTCCCTGGGCGTGACTTCCGTGCAACAAGAAGTGCACATCGAGGTCAGCGGGCCCGGCGTCCCACCTCCGTCAGCAATTGAGCTCCGCCCCCTGCGGCAATGGGCCGATGCGTGGAGCATCGTGGGTCCGTTTCCCAACCCGCAGGTATTGGGGACCGAGTACAGTCCCGCCGTAGACAGCATCTTCATACCTGAAAGGGATCCCGGGCTGGGGAGAAGCTATCGGGTCATTAACGGACAAGCGACTTGGAAGCGAGCTGGAATCAGTCCGGATGGGCAGGTTCGCTTGAATCCCCACTTCACCCCGAACGACTGGGTTGCTGCGTATGCGCAGAGCTTTTTGTACTCCCCCTCAGATGGGGAAGGAGTACTGCTCTTTGGCGCAGACGATGCTCATGTGCTGTGGGTGAACGGGGAGCGGGTGTCCGAGCGGCAGGGACGACACATTTCGTTGGCGGACGAACTCGCGACAACGGTACCGCTCAGGCGCGGGTGGAATCGGATCCTACTCAAGGTTGCTGACCTCGACGGAGGCTGGGCGTTTCAGATGCGGGTAGCCGATCCAAATAGTGCCTATCGCTGGAGCGTGCGACCAGATGGTTAACTTGCCTGTGGGGTGGTACCCTGACTAACCTTAGGCGCGCTCGCAGGGCCCGTGTGCCGTTACGAGGGGAAGTCGCCACACGCATATGGACTTCGCCACCGACTCAGAGGCGGAAACCGCAATTGAGTAACGGGCGACGGAATGTGCTGCTGCCGCGACGTCGCAGACCACGCCTCCACACCACCGAGTCAATGTATGATGTGGAGTGCCTATTGAGCCAAACCGTCGCGGTATTTGGCGGGCAGCGATGCTGGAACACGGCGAGGCCGTGAGGCATTCAAAACAGGTTTACGAATGAAGAGTACGGTTCGCACGACTGCTCCCGAACACTCAAAGGTTGATCTCCTGGCTGTGGCCGTAGGGAATGTCACAGATAACACCCTGCCACCGTCTCTTGCGGGAATGGACCACGCGGTCAACGGTGGTATGGCTCGCGCATTCCGGACCGGCGACTTCAAGGGAGAACAGGATCAGACCGCGGTGTTCTATCCCTCGGAGGGACCGCAACGAATTGTGGTCGTGGGAATGGGAGAGCACAAAGAGACTGGATCCGGGACTGTTCGCCGCGCAGCGGCCGTTGCCGGCCGAACGGCCATTGCCGTCGGCGCCGAGTCGATGGCGCTTCATGTTGCGCCAGAATTCGTGGGCGAGATGACTGCGGGGCAGATCGGACAAGCGGCCATCGAAGGTGCAAGCCAGGGGGCATGGGCGTTCAACGATCTGCGCACCCAAGAGAAGGACACGCCCAAGGTCAAGTCGCTGACCCTCATCGCCGATGACCGTTCCCAGTCGGAGATGAACAAAGGTCGTAAGATAGGTGAGGCCATTGCAGCGGGGCAGCGTCTCGCCCGCGACCTTCAGATGCGCCCGAGCAACGTGTGCACTCCGAACTATCTCGCAAGCGAAGCCCGCAAGCTGGCGAGGCGTCACGAAATGAAAGTGACGGTCATGACCCGGGCTCGAATGGAGCAGTCGGGCATGGGAGCGCTTCTGGCAGTTGCTCAGGGAGCGGCCGAGGAACCTCGATTCATAATCCTCGAGTACCAAAGTGGGAGGCGCGGTGCGCCGATTTGTCTGGTCGGCAAGGGAGTGACCTTCGATACTGGGGGCATTTCTCTAAAGCCAGCTCTCAATATGGAGGAGATGAAGTTCGACATGTCCGGTGCAGCGGCAGTGCTTGGGGCGTTCGATGTGATCGGGACTCTCAAGCCCAAGGTAAATGTGGTGGGGTTGATCCCTGCCACCGAAAACATGCCGTCGGGTACTGCCGTCAAGCCCGGAGACGTCGTCAAGACCCACCTGGGTAAAACTGTCGAGATCATCAATACCGATGCCGAAGGACGGCTGATTCTCTGCGACGCGCTGTCCTATGCCAGGCGCTACAAACCTTCGTGTGTAGTCGACATCGCAACGCTGACCGGTGCCATAGTGATCGCGCTCGGGAGCCACGCGGTGGGGCTGATGGGGAATGACGACGCGCTTGTCGAGGAACTCCGAAGTGCGGGGGACCTGGCAGGAGAGCGTTGTTGGCCGCTCCCGCTGTGGAAAGAGTACCGGTCGCACCTCAAGTCCGACATCGCGGATGTGAAAAACACTGGTGGGCGCCCCGCAGGGTCGATCACCGCTGGGTGGTTCCTCCGCGAGTTCGCCGACGAACTGCGCTGGGCACATCTCGACATCGCAGGCACCGCATACACCGACCGGGAGCTTCCCGGTATTGGCAAGGGGCCAACTGGTGTTGGAGTGCGATTGTTCAGTCAATTCGTGTTGGGGCGCTCTGCTGGGTGAAATTCGTTTGTCGGCTATTGATCTGCGTTCTTCTGGCGCAACTGATTCGCCCTCACCCCTCTAGCGCACTCACGCCACAGGATACGATCCCGAGCCTCCCGGATTCCGCTCAGGCGGTCGAGCCTGAGGCACCAGCGGATTCCGTTCCTCCCGTCTCCATTGCGACCTACGAGAGTGAAGTGCCAACCGGACCGCTGCCGCCGGGGACGCGGTACGTGTTCACACGCGATTCCATGTTGTGGTCCAGCGCTATCACCCTGGCAGACCTGCTCGGATCCATCCCCGGCGTGTATATCGCTCGCGGCGGTTTTCTAGGACAGCCCGAATTCGTAATGTACGGCGGCCGGGGGCCGGCAGGCGTCGAGGTTTACTGGGACGATTTCTTGATGTACCCGGTTGGCGCAGACACAGTTTACGTCGACCTTGGTCGCATTTCCCTGAGCTACCTGCAGCGCGTTGATGTCGAAGTGCTACCGGCCTTGCTGCGAGTGTTTTTGGTGTCCGAGCGACACGACAGGATCGAGACGCGGTCCGTCTTTCGCATCATGTCGGGAGCATTCAGCTCAGCTGAATTCATGGGGATGTTCCAGAAGCGCTGGCCATCCGGGCTCGGGTTGAACCTCGTAGGTGACTTCGTCGCATCAGAAGGCGAGCCGGCCTCGAATCGGAATGATCAAACCCTCGATATGTGGGCAAAGTTCGAGTGGCTGCCAAGCCAACGCTACGGAGCTTCTTACCAGATCCGACGACAGCGACACGAGCGCGATTTAAGACCGGGGGAAGGGATTCCCGAAGGCGTTCCCGCACGAGACGGTGCGCGTACCGATTTCCTGTTCAAATTCTTTGCGGCGACGGGAGAAGACAGAATGGGCCTGCGGTTCGAAGGCGGCCTGGGATCGACCGCCTGGACCGGGGATTCGATCACGGGTGAGCAGCGCATGCGCCAGGCCTTTGCACGGCTGCGGTACGCGAGGCCCACATGGCACGCCCAGGTCCGCGCTCGGATGGGGGATCAGCGCATCAGCGATGAGATTGAGGCGCGTGTCGGATGGCGCCCCCTCGATGGTCTCGTGCTCTCTGGTTACGGCCGCTCGACGACACACTCCGGGGACCGAAATGCCCATGCAGCAGGCGCGTCCGCGGGCCTATACCGAGGGCCGTTCTCCCTAGTGGGACAGATCAGTTCGGCAGAGGTGGTGCAGGCCCCGGCGATCGCGGACGATTCGGCGCAGGCCGTCACCGACCAGTCGCTCAGCTTGGGATTGGAAACGGGGCGGTTGGGAGGTCACATTGGGTTGGTGCGTCGTGACGTCTTTCTGCCCTTTGCACCGCCGGACTTCATCGGCCTTCCAGAGTTCGGCATTTCGGAGGCGGCGGACTACGTTGTCGCTGACCTCAGGGTCGAACCGCTACACTCGCTGGTCTTAGACGCTTGGTACTCGCACCCACGGACTAAGCCGCCAGATCTGCAACCCCCACAACACGGGCGCGCTGCACTGACATTGCGCTCCAAGTTCTGGCGAACCTTTCGCAGCGGGGCTTTCGATCTAATGCTGCGATACGCCATCGAATATTGGAGCCGCGGTACAGCGGGTATGGACGAGTCCGGCGAGCCGATCCTGTTGCCCGGTCTTACGTACCACGAGTTCTTCATCCAGTTCGAGCTTGCTGGCTTCGTGGCATTTTGGAACCTCCGAAACGCCCGCAATGTCCAGGCCCAGTACGTGCCGTTCCTGCCCTATCCCAGGAACGCGCAGACTTTCGGGGTGACGTGGCAATTTGGTTGTTAGTTGCTAGGGTTGACTATTAGCCGTTCGCTTCGGGGGGAGTGGATAAAACGGCCCGCCTGCCCGGCCAGGGAGCCGGGAGTGGCTGGGGTCGTCCCACTGCAGTTGTCGGGCTGGGCGGCACCCTCTACTTTACGCCCTTCCTCTTGATGTCGAGGTGCACAGTCCCGTGGCCAGGTCGATGACCGGTTATGGTGTGG
>JBDHDY010000054.1:0-20293 GCA_039591275.1 Gemmatimonadota bacterium
TGCCGCGGGCGTCAGGGTAGCCAACGCCGCGAGCGCCGCGGGTACAGATTACTCTGTTACCGGCGGGAAACTACCCGACACCTACCCCCGCCTCGATCGCGTGGCACCTGCGCTTGCCCTGACAGATCAGTTGGGCAACGTGGTGAATTTGGAGCAGTGGCACGGCCGCCCGGTGGTTGTCACGTTTGCGTTCGGACATTGCAAGACCGTCTGCCCCGTGGTGGTGCACGACGTGAGGCAAGCAAGACAACGTCTGTCGGAGGCGGCGCCGGTGATGCTGGTGGTGACCCTCGATCCGTGGCGGGATGTTCCGAGCAGGTTGCCGACAATCGCCGGATTGTGGAATATGTCGGGCGAAGAGTATGTTCTGAGCGGAACCGTCGATGAAGTGGAGGCGACGCTCGACGCGTGGAACATCCCGCGCTCGCGCGATCTCGCGACTGGCGACATCACGCATCCGCGGCTTGTCTATTTGATTGACCGTGACGGCAAGATCGCGTACGCCACCAACGCCGGCGTCGATGCGATCGTGGATCTCGTAACGCGACTGTAACGATGCACGCCCTCTGGGAACTCACAAAGCCCAAGATCACCCGCCTGGTGCTGATCGCAACGGCGGCGGGGTTCTATCTTGCCTCGCGCGGGAACATCGACGTGGGGCTGCTCGTACTCACGCTGATTGGTACTGCGCTCGTTGCCAGTGGCACGAATGCGTTGAACATGTGGTGGGAGCGGGACATCGACGCCAAGATGTTGCGGACTCGCCACCGGCCACTTCCGGCGGGCCGCGTTACGCCGAGCGCCGCCGTGTGGTTCGCGCTCGCGATTGCTCTGATCGGAGTGCTCGAACTCCATTACTTCGTAAACCAGCTCACCGCTCTCTTGGCGGCGCTCACACTCACCACCTACGTCTTGGTGTACACACCTCTCAAGCAGCGCACGCCACTTGCATTGGTGGTGGGCTCGGTGCCTGGCGCGCTACCGATCTTGGGTGGTTGGACTGCTGCCGGCGGTACGTTGGTGCCGCAGGCGTGGGCGCTGTTTTGGATCCTCTTCCTGTGGCAAGTACCTCACTTCCTGGCGCTGGCGTGGCTCTACCGGAGGGACTACGCGCGCGGTGGGCTCGCCGCGCTCAGTGTGTTCGACTCCAGTGGGAGGAGAACAGGCAGGCAGGCGATGCTGTACTCGCTGGCGCTTGTGCCGGTGAGTTTGCTACCCACAATGTTAGGTCTCACCGGCCAAGCGTATTTCCTTGGCGCGTTGTTGCTCGGCATCGGCATGCTCGCCTGTGGCGGCGCGCTTGCGCTTCGGCCAAGTACCGGAGGCGCGCGACGACTGTTCCTCGCGTCGGTGGCGTACCTACCCGTGCTGTTGTTGTTGATGGTGGTGGATAAGGTTTAGCCCCCCCCGCCGCCCCCTTCCCCGGCTGCCAGCTACCAGCTGCCAGCCGCCAACCTTGGCTCGTCGATTGGACATGGCTCCTCGAGTGCCGACAACATCACAGCTGGCAGCCGGCCGCTGGCAGCTGGGGGTTGGGGAGAAGCAGGGTGTGATGTTATGCCGCGTCCCTGAGGAGCCTTGCGCCCTTCGTGACGCGGCGCTTTGCACCGCTCCCTCGGGATCCAGCAACGCGTCTCGCAGCCTGTCCTGAGCGTAGTCGAAGGGGGCGCGGGGCACTTGATATCTCTTGTTGAGCAATCTGCGAGACGATTGTCGTATTTGTTCCCGTAAGCTTCGCCCCTGGCCGCCCTCACTCACGAGCCCTATCATTGCCGCAGCACTAGGTGAGCTTCAGTGACATCAGCCGCAGGAGTGCGTCACGAGGGACGCCGCTCTCAGCGGCGGGATAAGAACAAAGCCGCGCGGGTCACCCCACGCGGCTGTTCGGCGCAGCGAAACTGCTCAAGCCCAGCAAGCGATGGCAATATAGCGATCTCTTTTACAGTGGCAAGAAAACGCCGGGGAGCTCAGCGCTCCCCGGCTCTCCGACGCAGCGAAATGGCTACGCGGAATCGCAAACCGTATCTCAACGTATGCCTTGCTCTAAAGTAAGTCAATGGCGCGGCGGTGCTGGCGGTGGGATTCGAACCCACAAGGGCTTTCGCCCGGCGGTTTGCGATTCCGTTGCGTTTACCGATTTCGCTACGCCAGCACCTAATTCGGCAGCGAGCCACGGCACGCTCAAGGGCCAAGACGCTGGAATCTGCACTCGTCACCGAGCCGCGGAGTGAGTATGGTGACAGTTGATCGCCGGCACATAACCACAACCACGCGCGAAGGAGCAAATTATTGCGTGCGCGATAGGCCCCAGATGACGCCCAAACAAACAGACGTGGTAGCGGAAGAGAGGTGAATTAAGTGAGAAGTCATAAGCGGGTGCGCAGATCGCACATGACATGCGTTGCCACTACTCGAGTCGCTTTGCTCGCAGTCGTTGCAGCAGCTCTCACAGCCTGCACCGACGCCGACCGCACCACTGACGGCCCCGTCTTCGAACCAGTCCAGCAGGAGCTGTTCTCCTCGCCGGGCGCACAGCCGAACGCCTGGATCGATTACGACAACGACGGGGATCTGGACCTGTTCATCGGTTTCAGGGGCGCACCCAACCGGCTTTACCGCAACGACGACGGCGTGTTCACCGACATCGCCCCTGAAGTCGGGCTCGATGACCCGCAGGAGACACGAGCAGCAGCGTGGGGTGACTTCGACGCCGACGGCCATTTCGATCTCTACATCGGCTTTCGGGACTCCGAGCAAACGCCCAACCGATTGTATTGGAACGCGGGTGACGGAGAAGGCTTCATCGATATGGCCGGCGATTACGGTCTCGATCTCATCGGCAACACGCGACAGACGTCATGGATCGACTACGACAACGACGGCGACCTGGATCTGTTCATTGCGTTCCGCGAGCAACCGAACCGCCTCTTCCGAAACGATCTCGGTGCCTTCGCGGACGTATCCGCCAGTTCCGGCATCGACGATCCGAGAAAGACGGTTGGTGTCGCCTGGTTCGACATGGATCAAGACGGAGACCTGGACGCGTTCGTCGCAAACCAGAACGGCGATCAGGACGGCTTTTTCAGAAACGACGGCGGACGGTTCGTAGACATCGCGGCGGAGTTGGGCATGGATTCGCCCGACCGCACAGAGGAGTACGGGGGCGTGGGGCCTGCCGTGATAGACTATGACAATGACGGCGACCTCGATCTCTTCGTCGCTAACTACGGGCCGGACACCCTATGGCGCAACAACGGCGACGGTACGTTCACGGAGGTGGCTGCGGGTACGGCCATCGGTGAGGATTACCATTCGACAACCGCTGCTTGGGGAGACTACGACAACGACGGATGGGCCGACCTGTTCGTGACGTCCTATCTGAGCGACGTCGCCGAGGTGCCCGACCACATCTTTCGCAACGTCGCCGGTGAGTTCTCGGATGTGACGCCGGAGCTTATTCTCGCAAAGGGCGCAAGCCACGGCGTGCAGTGGGCCGACTTTGACGCCGACGGCGATCTCGATCTCGCACTCGCCAACAACAACAACGACGCCGGCACCCACCCCCTCTATCGAAACGACCTGCCCATTGAAATCGCCCGCCGCTCAATCCAGGTGAGAGTGCTCGACGAGAATGGCAGACACACGATGGCCGGCTCCGAGGTCAGGATATTCGAGTCTGGGACGGACAGGGTCCTGGGAACCCGACTGGTGGACGCCGGTGGCGGTTATTGCTCTCAAGGAGCGGCTCCCGTGCACGTTGGGCTGCCAGCAGGCGTCAGACGAGTGGACGTGGAGGTGACCTTCCTTGCATCGGGCGGCCGGAGGACCGTTCGCGAAGTGATGGTGGACCCCAACGCACTCCCGGGGCGGGTGCTAGAGGTTCGCACAGAGCCGTAATCGCGAGACGAGTAGCCTCATTAAGGATATCGGTACTCGGCCTTGGGTCGTATGAGTGAGCATTTACTCACTCGCTGTTGAGTGAAGTTAGCTGCCATATTTGGGTAGGGCCGGACCCTCTCCCTTCTCCCCTCTCACCTCTCACCTCTCAACCCCATCGCGGACCCAACCAAGCGCACCGCAAGCAGCAGATAAACCGGCCCATACTCCAGCATCAGCGCCCACTGCGGAAGCTCCCACACGTTCTCGGCGCGCCATCTCGTCAGCACTGCGTACGCGAACACGATCGTTCCGCTCCACGCCAGCGCCCACCACTCCCAACGCCACACTGTTTTCCCTCTCCACGCGAGAAACGGGATGAGCCACACGATGTACCACGGGTGCACGATGGGTGACAGCAGGAGAAGGCCCGAAAGCCACATGAAAGCCGCCTCCTCGAGCGACGCATACGTGCGCCACGAGAAGGCGAGGAGTACCAGCAGTGCTACGCCGAGGGCTATACGGACATCCATCTGAGAACGGACCGTGCGGAGCAGCGAGTAGATCGGCCCGTTGAATTCGAATGTGCGGGCAAACTGGCCCAGGCTTCCGAGCGGTGGATGCTCTAGGAAGGGAGCGTAGAGAAGTGCCAAGGTTGCAAGCACGATTCCCAAGAACCCAAGCCAATTGTGCCGTGAGAGGCCCCGCGCGGCGAAGGGGATGAGAGGCAGAGCCAGGTACTTGGTGGCGATTGAGAGAGCGAGCGAAACGCCCGCCGTTATCCGCCGGCTCTCGACGAGGGCTATCGTTACCACCAGCCCCAAGATGCCCAGTGCGTCGACGTGCCCGTTGCCGGCGAACTCGATCACCGGAAGGGGGTGGAGTAGATAGATAGCTCCGCGGGCCGCCGGGTGGCCTCGAACCCGCAGGAGCCACACCACTGCAGCGCCGATAGCGAGATCGATGAGCAACAGGAGCACTTTCCACGCTAGGAGTGTTCCCCCCAGGTGGATAGCCAGCCGGAAGGCCAGCTGGGCGGCAGGTGGATAGATCGTCGTCAACTCGGGGTGGTTTATGAGCGGGTATTCGGGTCCGGCAAAGGCGGCGGCTTCGGGCGAAGCTGGTGGGTAGCGGTAGGGATTGGTGCCTGCGACTTGGGCGCGGCCGTCGTGGAGATAGCGCCACACGTCGTCCGACAAGGATGGCTCGGTGGGTAGCCAAGGGACTCTGAGAAGCAGCCCAGCTGCCAGGAGAACCAAGAGCGCAGTTTTGGGGGACCACTGTGGGGCGTGGCGCTTGAGCAACACCACCGTGCCCAGGTAACCTGTGAAGGCGGCACCATACCCGGCGAAGAGGACCGAGACGGCTGCCTGGCCCTGGGTGGCGAGCCAGGTGAGAGAAGCAAACTCGACGGCGAAAAGCGCTCCCACCACGAGCGCAATGCGGTTGGGTGTCACAGGGGGACCTCGAGAGAAACAAATGTCAACGGCAGCTCCGGCCCAACGAGTTCACGTGATCATTCCGGCCCTGGACGAGGAGTCCTCGCTCCCCTCGGTGCTCGACGCACTTGCCGGGCTTGGGAACCTGAACGTTATCGTGGTCGACAACGGTTCCCGGGATCGTACGCCAGACGTGGCGGTTGCCCGCGGAGTCAAAGTGGTGCCGGAACACCGCCGTGGCTACGGCGCAGCCTGCCTCGCCGGATTGCGTGCCCTGGCCGACGAGCCGGGTCACGATGTCGTGGCGTTTCTCGACGCCGACGGAAGCGACGACCCGAGGGAATTGCTGAAGCTTCTGGAGCCCATCGCCAGGGGCCGGGCGGATTTCGTGCTGGCGAGCCGGACACTGGTTGCCGGAGAAAAGGGGGCCCTGACCCCCCTCCAAAAGGTCGGTAATCGATTGGCGTGTTTCCTCATTGGCAGATTTTGGGGGGTACGGTACACCGATCTGGCTCCGTGCCGGGCCATGACGCTAGAGGGACTCAGGTCGCTCAAAATGCAGGATACCGGCTTCGGCTGGACCGTCGAGATGCAGATCCGCGCCGCCCGGCACGGGCTGCGGGTCCAGGAGATCCCGAGCCGGTACCGCCGCCGGCAGGCAGGCAGATCCAAGATCAGTGGTAGCCTGTGGGGCAGCGCACGAGCGGGCGCCACGATACTGGGTGTGATTCAGCGCGAGCTGTTCAGTAGGAATCGGTAGCTTCGAGGTGCCGTCTGTGCTTAGGTGATGCATGGCGCGGCGTTGCTGGCCGGATTGCCAATCGAGCTCCCCCTCCAGGTGCCAGCCGACGGCCTTATAATTCACCCCATGCTTTTCCATGTGTCCGTGCGACCCACCGACGGTCGCCGGTGGCATGACCAACATTGCGCGTCGAGCGTCTCTGAGCGGCCGTGCGCTTGTTCATAGCCATCAACCTTCCCGCGTCTGTGCGCGATGAGATTTGGGAGGTCGCAGAGCCCTTGAGGGACGCGGGCTACCCCTTTCGCTGGGTGCGCCGTGACGCGATGCACCTGACCGTCAAGTTCCTTGGTGACGTTGAGTCGGGGCGGGCTCGCCGCATACAAGACGAGCTGGCACGGGTGGTGGAGGACAGAAGACGATTCGCGCTGCCCCTTGGTGGGTTTGGGGCGTTCCCGAGTGCGAAGCGACCCCGGGTTGTCTGGCTCGGGTGTGAGGGTGTGTCTCAGCTCGAGCTCCTCCAGCACGGAGTGGAACGGGCTATGCAGGAGTTGGGGTTCGAATCTGAAGGGCGCCCGTTCCGGCCGCACCTCACGTTAGGGCGGGTGAAGCGTGGCGCGTCTGCATCAAAGTTGAGCGGACTGGAGGAGGCGCTCGCGGCTCTCCAGTACGCGGCCGAGCCGATGGTCGACTCGGTGGACCTCATGGAGAGCCATTTGGGGGCGGGAGAGGGAGGCGGGGCACGCTATGAGCGGCGGTATGCCGGGGAGCTCGAGGCGTGATTGGGGGCTGTTTCAAGAACGTTTTCGCATTGGTGGGTTGTATGGCGCTTTTGATCATCGGGTTAGTTTTTTTCTGGCAGTTTCGCGATCCCCTGACCGACGCGTACCGGGCGTTCCGCGAAGGCGCGGCTGCGGAGGCAGCCGTCGACAGTATCCAGATCGGTCCCGGCCGGCCTTCGGCGGCGGCGCTTCTTTCCGCGTTGGAGAAGTACCAATCGATGAATGAGACTCCTGGCCCCGGTTTCGTGGTGCTGAGCACCGCCGAGATGGCGTCGCTCATCCAAGACGGGCTGGACCCCATTGCGCAGCAGGCGCTGGATTCCCTCCTGGTGACTTTTGAGGATGGGCGTTTCATCCTGGAGGCCGTGCTCGTAACGGAGGTCTGGGGCCGTGAGGCCCTAGGCCCGTTCGCCGCCATGCTTCAACCCCGAGAGCCGTTACGGGTAGCAGGGCCGGCACGGCCGGAGCGCGCCGGCGTCATCGCCTGGGAGCCGGACGAGTTCTCGGTTCGCAACCTGCCTTTTCCCAGAGCGGCCATTCCCACCCTAGTGAAATCGCTGACGGGTGGGTCCGGTGGTGCGATTCTCCTTGCGGTACCTCCCACTGTGGGTGATGTGCGGATTCGGCCCGAGGGCGTCACGTTCTATCGGCGGGTTCAGTAATGGCTCGACGTGTGCTCGTCGTGGATGACGAAAAGGGTGTGCGGGAAGCGTTGCGCCAGCTGCTCGAGTACGAGGAAATGGAGGTGAAGACGGCGGCCTCGGGTGTGGAGGCGCTGGAGGTATATCCCACCTTCCACCCGCATCTGACGCTGCTCGACGTGAAGATGGCCGGCATGGATGGACTCGACACGCTCTCTCAGCTGCGGGAACTAGATGCCGGAGCGAAGGTGGTGATGATTTCCGGTCACGGAACGATCCAGACCGCCGTGGAAGCCACCCAGCGGGGGGCGTACGATTTTCTTGAGAAGCCGCTGGACACCGACCGCATTCTCCTCACGCTGCGACACACGTTCGACCAGATGGAGCTCGAGACGGAGAACGAGCGACTCCGGGCGAGTGTGGGTGACCGGTATGATATGGTAGGGTCGGGCAAAGCGATTCGTGAGGTGCTGGACGTGATAGAGAAGGTGGCACCCACGCCCGCACGCGTGCTGATCACTGGGGAGAACGGAAGTGGCAAGGAGTTGGTGGCCCGCGCCCTTCACGCCCATTCCCCCCGTGCCGGCAAGCCATTCATTGAGGTGAATTGCG
The DNA here is from genome assembly GCA_039591275.1 of Gemmatimonadota bacterium. Taxonomy (GTDB): domain Bacteria; phylum Gemmatimonadota; class Gemmatimonadetes; order Gemmatimonadales; family GWC2-71-9; genus JBDHDY01. The sequence goes on from JBDHDY010000054.1 coordinate 8,090, forward strand.
CCGCGATTCCGAGCGAGCTCATCGAGAGCGAGCTTTTCGGTCATGTCAAAGGATCTTTCACCGGAGCTTTTGCCGACCGATCCGGTAAATTCGAGCTCGCCGATGGGGGCACGTTGTTTCTAGATGAAGTTGGCGACATGAGTCTTGCAGCCCAGGCCAAGGTGCTGCGAGCGTTGCAGGACGGTGTGGTGACGCGAATCGGAGCTGCCAAGCCTGTGACCGTGGATGTCCGTGTGATCGCGGCTACGAACAAGTTGTTGGAAGAGGAAATTGTTCGGGGCACCTTTCGAGAGGACCTGTTTTACCGGCTAAACGTCGTGCCCATCGCCGTCCCGCCGCTTGGGGCCCGTCGAGATGACATCCCAGCCCTCATCGAGCGGTTTGTCGCCGACCTGGCGTTCAACAGTGGTATGAAACCGAAGAGCTTCTCCGAAGGCGCGCTGGCATCTCTTGCAAAGCGGGATTGGCCTGGGAACGTGCGGGAGCTCAGGAATGCCGTCGAGCGCCTGATGATCCTGTCTTCAGGAGAAAGTGTGGAGGCCAGCGACGTCGAGCGGCTCGCCGGCGCAGCGCCGGACGCAGCAGTCGGCGACCTAGTGCACTGTGGGACATTCGAGGAATTCAAACAGCAAGCGGAGCGGGCGTTTTTGTTGGCGAAGCTGGATGAGAACGATTGGAACGTCAGCGAGACCGCCCGGAAGCTATCCATGCCGCGCAGCAACCTCTACAAGAAGATCGACAAGTACGGCCTGCAACGGCAGGACTGAGCGGTGGATGCCGGGAGCGGAAATGGGGCAGGAACGCGCGGAGTTGGTGTGCACACCGGGGGTCTCAGCGACAGACGCAGCTGCGTGTGGGCGGAAGTGCGGTAACGAAATGCAGCGCCACCGGTTGCGTCACTCCCTGGGTAAGGGTAACATAAACTTTAGTGTTCCTTCCCTCCGAGGGACCGGTTGTGGGTTGGGGGGCGGCAATGAGGCCGATACGGCATGCCATCGGGTGGTAAGCGAGGTTCTACTCCAATCATTCGGTGGAGGTCCTTGATTCGATGCGACTCGTTTCGGCAAAAAAAGTCCCAGCCGACGACGGCTCTCTTGATCAGTATCTTCGGGAGATTAGTCAATATCCGCTCATCGATCGTGCGGAAGAAGGGCGGCTGGCGAAAGAGATCCGCAAGGGATGTGAGGAATCACTGGACAAGCTGGTTCGCAGCAACCTCCGGTTTGTCGTTTCGGTCGCCAAGAAATATCAGAATCAAGGTGTGAGCCTGTCCGACCTCATCAACGAGGGCAACCTGGGATTGATCCGGGCCGCTCACAAGTTCGATGAGACCAAGGGCATCAAGTTCATCTCCTACGCAGTTTGGTGGATTCGACAGGCGATCCTCCAGGCCCTCGCAGAACAGAGCCGCATCGTTCGCGTTCCCCTCAACCGGGCCGGCACGCTGCACAGAATTGGCAAGCGGTCGTCCGTCCTGCTCCAGGAATTGGGTCGGGAACCAACCGTTGGCGAGATCGCCGAGGGGATGGACATATCCGAAGACGAGGTGGCGAAGACGATGTCCATCTCGCAGAGTCACCTCTCCTTGGATGCCCCGCTGACGCCGGGAGAGGACAATCGGTTGCTGGATTATCTCCCGGATACTCAGAACCCCGGTCCTGACGACGAGACATTCGAGCGGGCTTTGAGTGACTCCGTGGAAGAGGTCCTCGGCACCCTCAAGGAGCGGGAAGCGAAGATCCTGAGACTCTACTACGGTCTCGATGGGACCGAGCCGATGACCCTCGAGGAGATCGGAGGGTTGCTCGGAATCACGCGCGAACGAGTGCGTCAAATCAAGGAGAAGGCCCTCGCACGCCTCAGGCACGTGAGCCGCGCAAGGTCCCTCGAGAGCTTTCTGACCTAGCTTTCCCCGCCACACCGCCTGTCCCCAGCTGTTAGCAATTAGCTGTTAGCTGCTCCGTTTCCTCAACACCCTGCGACTACATCCTACGCACTTGGCCAAACACCCCAAGCCCCAAGCCCCAAGCCCCAAGCCCTAAGCCCCAAACCCTAAGCCCCAAACCCCACACCCCACACCCCACACCCTACACCCCAAGCCCCACCGCAAATTGTCTTCTGCCCCTCCTGCTCCTCCTGCCCCTCCTGCCCCTTCTGCCCCTTCTGCCCTTTATATTCCCGCAATGTCTCTCGACTCAGCGAGGCCTGAATTGAAGCTCGGTGTCATATCGCTCGGCTGTGACAAGGCGACCGTGGATTCGGAACGTCTCGTCGGCTCGCTCTTGGGCAACGGTACGACGTTCGTCAAGGATCTCGAGTCGGCGGATGTTGTGCTTGTGAATACCTGCGGTTTCATCGATGCCGCAAAGCAGGAGTCCATCGAGGCGATGCTGGAGGCGGGGGAGCTCAAGCGACGGGGATCGATCAAAGCCGTCGTAGCGGTAGGGTGTCTCGTCCAGCGGTACAAGGAAAAGTTGCAGAAGGAGATCCCCGAGGTAGACCTGTTCCTGAACTTCGGCGAGCTGGGTCGGCTGGCTCCGGAACTGGCGGCGCGAGGCTTGCTCACCAGCTCGTCAGCTGCGCACCCGGGTGTGCGACAGTACCTGGGAGACGGACCACATGTCCGGTACCTGAAGATTTCGGAAGGCTGTGATCACACGTGCGCGTTTTGTGCCATTCCCCTCATGCGGGGTAAGCATCGGTCTGAATCTCTGGAGCGATTGGTAGCTGAAGCGCAGTCTCTCGAGGCGAGTGGCGCGAAGGAGGTGAACCTCGTGGCCCAGGATTTGGGGCATTGGGGGCGTGACTACGGTCGCAACGGGCCGAAGCTTCCGGGTCCATCCCGTGGTTCCGTCTGCTGTATGTGTATTCCGCAGGTATCAACGATCGGCTGGTCGACGTCCTGTCATCTAGCTCGCGCATCGTTCCGTACATCGACATCCCCATCCAGCACGCTTCCGACCGCATGCTAGGGCGAATGCGCCGTCCGGAACGTCAGGATACCATTAGGCAAAAGGTCGCCTGGCTGCGCGATGCCATAGCGGACATCGCCATCCGCACGACGACCATCGTCGGATTCCCGGGCGAGACGGAGGAGGATTTTGGCGTCCTGTGCGAATTCGTGGAAGAGGTCGCTTTTGAGCGACTGGGCGTGTTTACCTACTCCGAGCAGGAGGGCACCAGGGCCGCACAGTTCGAGGATGATGTTCCTGAGATTACCAAGAACGAGCGCCAGGAGGTGTTGCTCGAACTTCAGCGGGCGATCTCACAAGAGCGGTTGGGGCGCTTTGTAGGCCGCGACACGGAAGTGCTGTTGGATGAGGTGACCGATCCCGATGAGGGAGGAGCCACTCACGTGGGCCGTGTAAAATGGCAAGCCGACGATGTTGACGGTGTGACCTTCGTCGAGCGGGGTGGCTGGGCACGCCCTGGTGAGTTCCTCCCGGTTCGACTGACCGATAACGAGGACTGCGACTTCAGGGCGGTGGCGCTTCCGTGAGCTGTCCTGCGACCGAACCAGCATCAGCAGGCGTACTTCGGCAGGTACCCAGTTTCTCCACCAATCCCACGAGCAATACCGGACGATGCGGCAGCCGCGTGTAGTTGCGGTCCGCACGCGCTTGCGCGTGTGCGTCACAGTGGCCACCGGCCTGCTGGTTGCTTGTGCCCCGAGCCAGCCGGTGCGAGGCCCCGCGCGGCCTGCAGGACCGCAGCGAATCAGGGTGGGGATTGCGGTCCGCGCATCCAATGTCAGCGTGGGAGGGCAAGGCCGGGTCGTGGCTACGACCCGTGGACGGACGGCCCTGACGCTGCGGTCCGGAGAGACGGTAGCGATCGAGTCGGAGGGTCGCGGCCTTCGCGTTCGGGGGAATGCAGGGGGCCGGTTTGAGACGCTCACTTTCGTGAACCTATCGGAAGGCCGTTTCGTCACAGTGGACGGAACGCCCTACCGTGGCACCATCGAGGTGTTCCAGGCCGGCAACGGTGTAACGGTGGTCAACGAGCTCGGTATGGAGGATTACCTGCCTGGTGTCGTGGGTGCCGAGCTGGGCCGGCGGTCGTCCAACGATCGCGCGGCGGTCGAGGCCCAAGCCATTGCGTCCCGCACGTATGCCCTCAAGAACCTGGGGCGTTTCGCGGCGGACGGGTTCGATTTAAGGGCGGGAGTGTCTGACCAGGCCTATCGGGGCGTTGCGGCAGAGACGGACATCGTGCGACGGGCGGTTCAGTCGACTGCGGGACAGGTCCTCACCTATCGCGGTGAGCCCCTCCACGCTTTTTTTCACTCGACCTGTGGTTTTGCAACGGCCGCACCAGATGAGGCATTCAGGTCAGTCAGACCACAGCCGTACCTTCGATCGGTCTCGGACAGGAAGCCGGGAGGCTATTACTGCGACATCTCGCCGCAGTTTCGCTGGCGGGTTGAGTGGGATCGGCAAACGCTGCTGGATATATTACGCCGGACACTGCCGCGGGTCTTGGGTGTCGAGTCGCAGTCGGTGGATCAGATTGAGACTGTCGGCGTCCGCCGCACCGGTCCGTCGGGGCGGGCGACGGAGGTGCGGCTGCGGGTGGGCAGGGGAGACATTCCGGTGTTCGGCCCGGATTTGCGTGCGGTGTTCGCGACCCCTGAGGGTCGGCCGCTGGGGAGTACTGCGATTCAACTTTCTGAGCGTCGGGAGGGTGGTCGTTTGACTGGTCTCGTTGCAGCGGGGGCCGGGTGGGGTCACGGCGTTGGCATGTGTCAATGGGGGGCCATTGGGCGTGCTCGGGCGGGCCAGGACGCTCACACCATTCTCACCACCTATTACTCCGGAGCAACCATTGAGCGTTGGTATTAGGCGTCGAACGGTTCCCAAACTCATGTTGGCGCTGCTGTTGGTTCCGCAGGTTCTGTCTGCGCAGGGGTTCCTCGACCAGTTCAGCTATGAGGGGCTGCGATTCAGTGGCGTTGGGTTTGAGATTGGGCTTGTTGGTACAGACCGTGTCACGACCGAGGTGTCAGGCGCTGTTCGTGTCGACTACGGATTCATCGCACCGCGGGTGCGGGTGTTGGTGGGTGGGAGCTACTTCAAGGGCGACCTTTCCGACTCTGAGATCGAGGAATTCCAGACTAGCCTACAGCGTGTGGTCATCGATCCCACCGGCGATGCCAGAGTCGATGTTGGGCAGATCACCTGGGCGAATTTCGCGCTCGACATGGACCTGCAATATGTCTTTCCTGGGAGTCCGCGATACATGACCTACCTAGGGGTCGGGCTCGGGGTACACGTCCGCAACGGCGGGGGTGCCGCCATCGACGACACATTTGTCGAGGATGCCCTCGACACCATCGCCGCGGGCGCCAACATCTCGTTCGGTGTGCAGGTAGCCATCGTCGATCATCTGGATGTGACCGCCGATTTCCGCGGCGGTCTGACGAGCGAACTGCTGCTCGCGTCGGCCCGGGTCGGGTTGATGTATCGCGTGCAGGGGCGGGGTGGCGGGTGAGCGAATCGGTGCGAGTGGGCGTGGTCGGAGCGGGCGCCATTTCCCAGGTGGCGCACCTTCCAGTGCTCACACGCATGGATGGTGTCTCGGTCGTGGGCATCTGTGATTACGACGGCCCGAAGGCCCGCTCGCTTGCAGCGCGGTTCGAGGTACCCGATGTCTACGAGGACATCGAGGAGTTGCTCGAGTACACCAAGCCGGAAGCTGTACTGGTCTGCACTCCAAACCACCTGCACGAAGTGCATGTGAAGGCGGCGCTGAGGGCAGGCGTGCACGTGCTCTGTGAACGGCCGCTTGGTCTTTCCACGACTGCTGTGCGTGGGTTGATCGAGGCCAAGAAACGATCGGGCAAGGCCCTAGTGGTGGGGATGAACCACCGGTTCCGTAGAGATGTCCAGGCTGTGCGAATGTTTCTCGAAGGAGGGGAGTTGGGAGACATTCACGCCGTACGGGGTGGGTGGTACGTGTTCCGCCCTGCTAGGCAAGCGCTCGGTTGGCGAAGCCATCACCAACAATCTGGTGGTGGGGCGATGTTCGATCTCGGGCTGGGGTTGATCGACCTGTCGTTGTGGGTGTGTGAAGGCGCAGAACCGCGACACGTGGCGGCATCGTTTGACAGTGATTGGGCAGGTGCCGGCTCGGTTGAGGATGCTGGGTGTGCCCTCATCGTTTGTGAGGGAGGCACGTCCGTTTTTGTGGACGTGAGCTGGCGATATGTGGGGCCAGCCGAGCGCTACTGGTTTGGGGTCACGGGAGGTCAGGGCTCCGCTCAGATCGGTCCTCTGACTGTCTTCAAGGAGCTACACGGTTCGGCGGTCGACGTCACGCCGACGGGGGCCCTTGGTCGTGAGGGGGAGTTCAGCGCCTCCTACCACGCCGAGTGGGCGCACTTTCTAGCGGTCGTTCGGGGGAACGTCGAGCAACCGGACCTGAGCGATCAACTCACGCTCCATCGCGTCATGGAAGCCGTCTATCAGTCGGCAGTGGAGGGGCGCAGCATCGAGGTGTGACGGGGGTGGGAGGGTGGCTCCCGCGAGCTACAGACGTCGCCTACTCGTCGACGGTGTCGAAGACCTTCGCTTCAGTGAACAGACGAAACAGTTCCTGATCCAACATGCCCGTGTTCACCTCGTCGTTCAGGATGCCCAGCGCGCGCTCGGCGGGAACGGCGCGCTTGTATGGGCGGTCCGATGCGGTGAGGGCATCGTAGATATCCGCGATGGTCATCATCCTCGTCTGGATGCGGATCTCGTTACCGCTGGTTTGATTCGGGTACCCGGACCCATCGAGTTTTTCATGATGTCCCCACGCAATGGTCGGGATGTCTTGAAGCTCTCGAGTCCACGGGATTTGCATCAAGAATCGGTAGGTGTGGTTCACGTGACTTTCGATCTCCAGTCGCTCTGTTTCGTCTAGGCTCCCCTTGCGAATGGTGAGGAATCTGACCTCGTCGTCTGTTAGGTAGGCCTGCTCGTTGTCGTCGATATCACGGTAGAAGACGTCCGCATAACGCAACAACTCCTCGAAGCTACCTTCTGGCAACACGGTCGGTTCGTTTGATTCCAAGACGAGTTTGACGAAGCGGTCGAGCGATCGCATGTCTCTCTCGTGCTCGGCGGTGAGGCGAGTCAGGTACTGGTCATACCCCTCTGATCCGCGGCGTTCGAGGTACTCGGTTCGCTTCTGATAGAAATCCCTCTCAGCCGTTCGGCGGATAAAGCCGTAGCGCTTCTTCACCAACGCGAGGTCGGGTGGGTAGAGTTTCTTTGCTTTCACGAGCACCTGTTCACGCACGCCCACCTTACCGAAGTCGTGCAACAAACCTGCGTAGCGGATCTCACGGACCTGTTGGGGAGAGAACGACTGGCCGCCGTATGGGCCGGTTATCGTTCTGTTGACAGCCACCGCCAGGCCAACTGTCATGCCCGCCACGCGGCCTGAGTGTCCGAAGGTGGTCGGGTCACGTTGTTCGATAGCGGTTACCGCAGCCGTGACGAATCCTTCAAAGAGCTTTTCGATATCTTCGTACAGCTTGCTATTCTCGATGGACACCGCCGCCTGTCCGGCGAGGGCGGAGACCACTTCGACGTTGCGCTGGTTGTACGGAATGATCTCTCGCTCGAAATCCTCGGGCTCGTCGAGCTTTGCATCGAAGTTCTGTTTGCGGTTGAGCAGCTGGAGAACTCCGATGACCTCCCCCTTGTGACTGGTCATCGGTATGGTCAACATCGATTTCGTGCGGTAACCGTACTGCTCGTCGAACGATCGGTTAATCGAGTACTCGGCGTTCTCTGGAAGCTCATACGCATCATCGATGACGAGCGGCTCGCCCGTGCTCGCCACGTACCCGGCGATGCTCGAGTGATCGATGGGAATGGAGAACTCTATGAGCGGGATGTCGGGCCGCGAGTAGGTCTGTGAGAGTTTGAACTGCAGGTCCTTTTGCCCTCCCTCGTTGTCCTGTACCAGATAGAGACTGCCGGCATCGGCGCTCGCCACTTGTCTCGCCTGCGAGAGGATGAGATCTAGCAGCGTGTTGTAGTCTTTCTCGGTGTTGAGTGCGGCCCCGATGCTCGAGAGCTCGCTGAGTTCTTTCGTCCGATCTGCGGTCTCTTGCCGGAGCCTGTCGTGCTCCATCTGCGACGCCGACGCGCGGAAAGCGGTGCGCAATGCAATTAGGAGCTGGCGGGCACGGTGTGGGAACGGCAGATACGCCGTAAGGAGGTCCTCAGGAACTCCCACGGCGACATCCTCCTCGCCTTCGCTACCCAGCGCAACAATGGCGCCGCCTGTTTCCACGAACGAGCGGAGATCGCTTCGCGGGAACAACTCCCTCGAGGCCGAATCCAACACCAGCACCACCGGCTCGTCTGTGACGCTGAGTTCTTCAGGTGAGTGGACCTCGACCGTTGCGATGCGTTCGGCCGCCAACGCCGCTTCAATGGCGGTGACCTCGAAGCTCGATGGGCGGAGCAGACGATACTTCATCTCGATTGATTGGATGTGTCGGGCGTCGGTGGTTGCACGCCTGTCAGTAGTCTCGTCGGCCGTCGGCTCACCTGATCGGCGAAGTGTTGGAGAATGAGCGTTGAGCGCCGCAAATGCTCCACTGCTTCGCGGAAGGTGTCCTGATTCTCATCTAGCATATCACCCGTCGTTATCGCCAGGGTGTCGATGCGGTTCAGGATCGAACGGCTCATGGCTAAGGTAGCGGTGAGGCTGTCATGCAACGGCCCAATGCGTGGCGTAATTTCGCCCATCAACTGGTCTGCGTGTTCGAGACCGGCGTTGAGTTGTTCGAGTGCGTCCCTGATCAGTGGCGTCGATGTCTCGAGCATCTCTTGTGTGGTGGTCACCGCGCGTCCACTATGGTCCATGAACCGGCGACTTTCCTGCAAAGTCTCGAGGAGCTCGTCCTTCAATTCGGTGGCCACTTCGCCCAGCAGGTCTACGGCGCTACGCCGCCGCTCGGATTCGATCGTGTCTCCGGGAGCTAGAAAGCGGTCTGCGCTCGGGGGAACTTCGAGCCGGATGACAGGCGGCGTGATCGGCGTGAGCTGCTCGATGATTGCCTTAGTCCCCGCCGCTATTGAGAGTTGCGTGCCGTCAGGATAAGCGTCGCGGATCGCCAGGCGGGCAACGAAGACCAGACCCGTGGAGTCCACCTTCGGGTTGATCTCCACCACCCTCCCTATCTGGAGGCCCTGAAGGTCCACTCTGGTGTCTTGCCTCAGTCCCTCGGCCGTTGCCGCACGCATGTAGAGGTCGGTACGAGCTTCCAGTAGATTGCTCGTGACGATCAACACTCCGAGGGCAATGCCAAGACTCACCAGGATGAACAAGCCGACGAAAAGATCCCTGCGAGTTGTTTCCACCGTTGTCTACTCAAGTAACTTGCTGCAACTCTCTCCCGGTCGCGCGATACACTGTGTCGAATCTGGCGCTCACAGATTGTGGCAGGCTGTGACCCGTCGCTAGAACGGAACGTCTCGATCCCTCTGCCACATCACCGCCTCGAGCGATTTCCAGCACCTCGCGCGCCGCACGATTGGTCAAGCCGGCGAAGGGCTGTTCGAGTAACACCAGATCGGGGTCGAACGCCAACGCCCTGGCCAGCGCGGCTCGACGGCGTTGCTCGGGGTTTGCCTGGACTGGCCGAAGATGCGCCGCCGCGCTGATTCTGGCTGCCGCAAGGATCACCTTGACGCGTCCGCTGATGTCCCGCTCGGAGAGGTTGCTTCCGAAACGTAGCGGCAGCGCCACGTTCTCTTGCAGCGAGAGGTTCTGAAGCAGGCCGTCGCCCGCGGGAAGGTAGCCTAGACCGCGACGAAAGGCGAGTGCCTCCTTGCGGGGCATGAGTGAGATTTCCTGCCCATCCACGTACACCCTCCCTCCCGGGGGACGCTCGAGCCCGAGAATGAACCGGCCCAGCCGGTCAATGCCGCTGCCATCATCACCTACGATTGAGACAGTTAGGTGGGCCGAAATATCGAGACTGAAACTGCACTCCTGTCGCTCCGTGAGCAAAAGTTCCTCAAAGCGAAGCGAGATGGGTTCCATTCACGCTACCACGACGAAGAGAGCGGAAATGACGAAGATGGCGACGATGCTCACCACCACGGAGCGGCTCGACGCGGTGGGAACACTCGTTGGCGCCCGAGGGATCCGCAGCCCGTGGAAGCTGGGCACGGTTCCAATTACGATCCCAAAAGCCACGCCTTTCGCCACCGAGAGCCACGCGTCTTTCAGTGTCAGGGACTGCAGGACTATGTCAAAATACCTCGCGCTGCTCATGCCGTTGAACGTCGCGGCGGACAGCCCGGCTAGAAGGGACACGAGGTCGAACAGAATGATTAGTCCGAAGACAGATATGATCGCTCCACCAAAACGGGGAAGGACCAAGTAATGCACCGGATCAATGCCCATTCCTTCGAGCGCGTCGACCTCCCCCATGACCTTGTTCGTGGCGAGTTCCGCAGCAATGGCCGTACCCGAGCGCCCGGCGACGGCGAGGGCCGTCAGGAGGGGGCCCAACTCCCGCACGATGGCCACAACCATGAGCGTCCCGATGAGTTCGGTGGCTCCCAGCCTACCCAGCTCACGCACGGTCTGCGAGATGACGAGAAAGCTCAGGATACCCGCTATGGTGATGACCAGGGGGATGGCCTGAATCGCGGTAAACCAGATCTGGTTGACCAGTACCCGGGCGACCACTCGACGGCCGGCACGAGGAAGGGTCGTCCACGCTGCAGCGGTTTGAGACAGAAAACGCGCCAGCGCTCCGAGGTCGGAGAGCCAGCGCGTAATGATCTTTCCGAATGCGATAATCGGCGCGATCACGCGCCAATGCTCCTATGTTTGCTCTAGCTGCCTCAACGCCTCGTGCGCCTCGGTCATCTGAGGGAACTCGTCCGTGATTCGCCGGTAGAGCTCTATGGCTCGCTCGGTTCGGCCGCGGTCCTGGTAAACGAGGGCCCGAGAGTAGAGGGTCATCGCCTCAGCAGGAATCTCCCGCGCCTCCCGCTGCTGCCGGATGGCCTGCGACAACGCGGGCAAGTTCACTCCGCTCGTCAGCTGTGAGCTGAGTGAGACGAGCAGATCGTACAGTTTTTCCCGTTGATCGCGGACCCGCTCGGTCTTGAGCAGCTCACTCGTTTCGACGTCCACGATCCGGGCGTCGATTCGGAAATCGCCGTAGAAATCGATGAAGCTGCCAAATACCATGTAGCGTGCTCCTACCAGCTTCCCGATTTCGGCGGCCGTGCTCGCATCCACTCGGCTGGAGCTAGCAAGCTCCTGCTCTTGGAGGATGGCGTTGATCTGGCTGCGCTCAACGATCCGAAGCGCCGAGTTCTGAGCGAGCTCGGTCAACAGCATCTGCTGGAGTCCCACGCGCAACGCCGCGAAATCCTCCGCGTCCTGCCCGTAGGATCCCCCATCCTCGAAGGCCATGACAGCAATCCCCGGCCGGGTATCCTGGCTTTGGCCTGACACGACAGGGACGGCAACCATTCCCGCCGCAAGCATTAGGGTACTCATCGAGCGCCAACGCATAGGACTCTCCTGCATTTAGAGGGTAAGCTCCATCCCCTCGTGAGCTGCCACGACCTCGATGCCACTACCGAGATCCTGAGCCGCCCCACGAGCCTGTTCAAGCATTGCATCCACCGTTTCGTCGTCGTGTTCCGGACTGTGATGGAACAGCAGCAATTGTTTCACGCCGGCCTCCACGGCCAGCTCCACCGCTTCGACATTTGAGGAGTGGCCCCACCCACGAAACTGCACGGCCTCCTGCGGGCTGAACATGGCGTCATGGACGAGAACATCCACGCCGTGGAGAAATTCTACGAATTCCTCGCGCCATGTCGGGCCGACATCGTAATCGCCACCTGGCCCGAGCTCGTTGTCCGTCGCATAGCCGAACGTCCTGCCCCCGTGGGTCGGCGTCAGGCGGAACCCTAGGGTGTTGCCTGGATGCCTCAGCCGCATGGTCTGTACCCTGAAACCGTCGACATCGAACTCCTCATGCCCCACGTGGGATACCGACAGCTTGGCGGCCAGGGTGTCCAGGGGTACCGGGAACACCACGGGGTTCATCTGTTCACGCAGAATAGCCTCCAGGTCCCGATCCGCCTGCTTGGCTCCCCAGATCCGAATCGTGTTCTCACGGCCAAAAAACGGGGCGAAAAACGGCAATCCCTGGATGTGATCCCA